>JABXJV010000078.1 GCA_013375355.1 Candidatus Helarchaeota archaeon | reverse complement strand
GTGCAGATAGTCTTGAAATTCTAAAAAAATTACCAAATAATTGTATAGATTTGGTATTTACTTCACCACCTTATAATTTTGGATTAGGTTATGATACTACCGAAGATGGAATTGATTGGGAGAAATATTTTAAAAAATTATTTGATATTTTTAAGGAATGTATAAGAGTGGTTAAGTTTGGTGGCAGAATAATAGTAAACATCCAACCTTTATATTCAGATTATATTCCTAGCCACCATATTATCTCAAATTTTTTTATAAAGAATAAATTAATCTGGAAAGCAGAAATTTTATGGGAAAAGCATAATTATAATTGTAAATACACTGCCTGGGGAAGTTGGAAAAGCCCTTCAAATCCCTATTTGAAATATACTTGGGAATATTTAGAGGTTTTTTGTAAAGGAGAGATGAAAAAGGAGGGAAAGAAAGAAAATATTGACATTACAGGCGATGAATTTAAAAAATGGGTAGTAGCTCAATGGTCAATAGCACCAGAAAGAAATATGAAAAAATATGGACATCCAGCAATGTTTCCAGAGGAATTAGTTAGAAGAGCACTTAAGCTTTTTAGTTATAAAAATGATATTATTTTGGATCCTTTTAATGGAGCTGGGACAACAACAGTTGTTGCAAAAAAATTAGGTAGGAACTTTTTAGGTATTGATATTTCCAAAAAATATTGCGAAATTGCAAAAAAAAGATTAAAACTCCCCAAAACGCTTGAAAAATTTTATGATAATTAGATAATTAAAAAGAATTTTTTATTTTAGTTTAAAAAAGTATAAATTTCTAGCATCAAAATTTTCAATTTTTAATTATAAGGTGATATAATTGTCACAATCATTTCTCAGCCCAAAAATATTCTATGGCTTCGGAAAAATAAAACAATTGAGATATCTCAGAGGGAATAGAGCTCTTATTATAACTGATAAAATAATAGTTGGTTTAGGTTTTATTGATAAAATAGCAAAGCAATTGAAAAAATCAAAAAAGCCTATGGAATATAAAATATTTGATGAAGTAGAGCCTGATCCCAGTGATACTACAGTATTAAAAGGAGCTGAAATTGCACAAGAATTTAAACCTGATTGGATCATCGCAATAGGAGGTGGGAGTACAATGGATGTCGCAAAGATGGTTTGGGCTTTGTATGAGAATCCCGAAATCAAGTTAATTGAAATAAGTCCATTAAAAAGAATTCCAATGGGAAAAAAATCAAGCTTGGTAACGATTCCTACAACTAGTGGCACAGGGGCAGAAATTACATTTGCTGGTGTCATAACGAATACGGAAAAAAAATATAAAATGACTTTGGCAAATTTTGAAATTACACCGAATATTGCAATAATAGATCCAAACTTAACATTAACGATGCCTCCAAAATTAACTGCTGTCACAGGTCTTGATGCGTTAACTCACGCGATCGAGGGGTATGTAAGTCCATTAAAAAACGATTTTTCAGATGGCCACTGTCTAAAAGCAATTCAATTGATTTTTAAATGGCTTCCACAATCTTATCAAAGTGGCAAATCAGAAACTCCTGATAAAACAGCAAGAGAAAAAGTGCATTATGCTGCTACAATAGCTGGTCTAGGTTTTGGTAATTCATCTGGAGGACTGGCACATGGAATAGGTCATAGCATTGGAGCTGTGTTTAATATCCAACATGGATTTTGTGTGAGTATTTTACTTCCATACACTATAAACTACTTAGATTCTACATCTAGAAAGAATTTTCAAGAGGTCGTAAATTTCCTGCAATTAAAAAATGGTAAAAATGCCACTGATATATTAGCAAATAATGTTAGGAAATTATTAACAAGTTTAGATGTTCCTCATAGTTTCAAGGAATTAGGAATTAAAGAAGACGAATTTAAAAATAAATCTGAAAAAGTTTTACAGTTTACACTTACTGATCTCTCAACTAGAACTTGTCCACGGAAAGCAACAGATGATGAATTAAAAAAATTGATTGAATATTCATATTATGGAAACCCAGTAGATTTTTAAAACTCTTAAAACGAAGTTTTCCTCCTATTTTTTACTTTTTTTAAAATCAAAATTTTTAATAAGAAATTTGAGGATTTTTTATCATTAACGTAGGTGTAAAAAAATGGTAAAAATTGGCGTAATTAAATGTGGAAATATTGGTATTTCACCAGTTCTCGATCTTTTATTCGACGAAATAGCAGAAAGAGAAGATATTACGTTTAGAGTGGTCGGATCAGGACCGAAACTGACCCCAGAACACTGCGAAGAGGCCACAAAGCTCATGCTGGACATCAAACCAGACTTGATAATGTTTACAAGTCCAAATACTTCGTTACCAGGACCAAAAAAATCAAGAGATATGATTCAAACTGCCGGAATTCCTGCAATTTACTTTTCTGATCATCCTGGAAAAAAAGCCAAGGAGGTAAAAGAGGAAATCGCTGGAAGAGGTATGGGATATTTTATCATAAAACCCGATTCAATGATAGGAGCTAAGAGACCATTCCTAGATCCTGTAGAAATGTGTCTCTATAATTCGGATGTTTTGAGAGTATTAGCAATTTGTGGTGTCGTTAATTTAATTGTAGACATAGTAGATAAAGTAATTGATCAATTGAAGGCAGGCTCTAAACCCGAACTGCCACAGATAGTAATTAACCGGAATAAGGCGTTGAAAGCTGCACGATTTTCAAATCAATATGCCAAATGCAAGGCTTCTGCTGCTTTAGATGCAGCTGAGAGAGTGTCAGGCATTAGCGTTGAAGGATGTTTCATGGTAAAAGGAAGAGAAAATTACTTACCAGTTGTAGGTTCAGCTCATGAATTGATGAGGATGGCTGCAAAATTAGCAGATGAAGCTCGAGAAATTGAAAAAGCAAACGATTCAGTGCTCAGAAGACCACACGCTAAAGATGGTAAACTTTTGGAAAAAAGAGAATTTCTGGCGAAACCAGTCTAATCATTTAATTTTTTTTAATTTTCATTTAAATGGGGATTTTAAAGGTTTTTTTAATTTTTCTACGATATCTGGCCAGAATGGTTCAGTAAATTCCCCCGAACATTTAACATTAGTTCGTTTCATTTCAATAGCTCCTTCACCTGGACAAGCATGCACACATGCTCCACAATATATACATTTATCCTTGTCCACCTCGACTTTTTGAGCTTTCTCCCATCCTTTTTCAGCTTTTGGAATTGTGATTGCTTCCGTGGGACAGACTACATAACAAGTACTACATCCACCAGGGCAATTCTCAGTTTTAAATTCAATTTCACCTTCAAAATAAGATTTTGCTTTCCTTCCTTCCTCTTTAAGTTCAACCAGTTCCATCTCTAACTTTGGAAGGGCCTTTTCATCAACTAATTGCAGTTTTTTTTCACCATCTATTTTAAGCGAAAGTGCACCAAATGGACACATATGATCACAAGTTCCACAAAGTGAACATTTTTCTTTATCAAATATTACCGAAGGAACTTTTGTTTGTTGCCTCGAATAGGCACCTACCGGTCCACGAAAAATTGCATCCTTTGGGCATACAATTCTACAAGTATTACAACCAGTACATTGATTTAAATCATGGATAAGCTCTATACTCATTGTTAATAATCTAAGTTTTACTTTTTGTTCATCTTCGTCAATAGTTCGGGTTAATTTAGGGACACTCATTCCTTCTCCTCCTTTATTTCAATTTGGATTGCATCCTGGGAGCAAGCTTCTAAACAAACTCCACAACCATCGCAAAGATCGGGATTTTCGATGACTGCATGTCCATTTTTTATTACAATTAAAAGATCCGTTTCACCTTTTTCAATTAATTGCGCATTAATAGGACAAGCTGTATAACAATCTCCACATCCAGTACATTTCCGAATTAAAATAGTTGGTTTATAAATGCGGATTATTTCTGTCTCCGACACGTCAATCACGTAATTAGTTTTTATTAAAATAATAAAATTTGACTCAATAAAACAATTTCAAATAATTATATAATTATTTTTATTGGATGTAATTATCATTCATTTTATTATAATAAAAATTTCTCATTTTCTAATCTTTAAATAAGAATATGGAATATGAAGTCATCTCATTACTTACCAGACCTCTTTTTTTATTCTTTAATGCTGCTTTAATTGATTAAAAAAATAAGGAATGTTATTATTACCCAGTATTCCAAGCTTCACTCTTTAATAAATCTCTCACTGCTACTCTAATAGCTTCACTACGGTTCGGATATCTCTTTTGCTGAACTAATTTTTCGAGGTCTTGAATATATAAATCTGGCAAATGTAAAGTGACCAATTTCATTCATATCGCCTTTTTCTAATTGCATTATTATCTTAATTCTGTATTACTGACAGACTTTTTCTTATATTATTGTAAGTAATATCGGCATAGTACATGTATCGACATAAAAGATTTTCCAATTTCAATCAAAATTCTAAAAGATACAAGCTTAAAGTTCTCTTAAAGTTTAACATTGAACTTTATTAGAATCATTAAAAAATTTTCAAAAAAAATAGATTAATTTTAATTAAAAAAAAATATTAATTAGAGTATTTAAATTCAAAATTTTCTTTATTTAAGAAAAATTCCCTTATATCCTCTAACTCCGGTAAATTCCATAATTTCTTTTGCCAAATTTTGCTTACTCTCATTTGATTGACATGTACCTTTTTATTATAATATTTCCTCTATTTTTATTTCATTTTTTTCAAATTCTTCTAATAAAATCAGACAAGCAAGTTTACGCTTTTCATTATCTTCAATTTCTTTTTTTCTATTTTCTTCTTGTACAATCTCTTTGTCTTTTTCTTTTTGAATATCTCTTTGATAAAATACAACAAAAAGAGCAATTAAAACAGAAATTAAGGGGATTAAAGTATTGAAAAATATTTGACTAAATTCACCTGGACTAAATTTAATTTTTAAAATTGTAATATAAAAAGGAAAATAAAATAAAAGAGTACTAATTGCTATAAATAAAAAGATAAGTAAAACTATCGACAGTGGTTTCATATTTATCAAATAATTTTTTAAAAGTTATTGTTTATATAAATTCACATTATTGCAGTCTTTATTATTTGATTCTTATAAGTTAAATTCTAAAATTTTGACAACCGACAATAATTAAAAATTTAAATTTACAGGGCTAAGAATCTTTCGTTTGTAAAATTACTCTCATAATGTCGGGTTTCTATATAAAACCGATACTCAAAGAGTAATTTAACAAACTTAGATTCAACTTTCATTCCAGGAATAAGAGATAGCTTAATTTGATTGATTACCCATAGTAAAATTGGATTTTTAGCTTAGCCCTGTAAAAAAAATTTTTTAATTCCTCAAGAATGGGTGGGTGGGAATTGTACGTATGGGTATTAAGGTTTTAGAGTTAAAATGAATGAAAAGAAGAAAGAAAAACTAGAAAAAATAATAGAAACTGGAATGAAATACAAAATAAATTGGAAATTAATATATTCAGTTTGGAAACTAGAATTTGAGAAGGATTAATAATATTTCTATATTTCTAAATCATTAAATTTCTCATCTAATTCGTCATAAAATTCTTTGATATCATTATCTGAACAGTTACTTATTCTTTATTAGGGAATTGTTTATTTTGTATAATCATTATATAGATTGTTATAAGGAAGTTTAGTTTATGAATAAGAAAAAAGTCTCAATTGCGATTGCGGTGATTTTAATTATAGTCATAATACCAATAATATATACTACTTTAGGTAGCAATTCTGTTGTAATACCGATAATCGAAACCATTCAGGAACAAACAAGAGTTAAAGAATACTATGAGTTGCAGATACCCCTCGGCGGTATAATAGCAGGCGGTCAAGCCGCGGGTTTCTGGGGTTGGTATAATTTTACAAATACTATGGCAAATCTATTATTATACGGAGATTGGTGGTTCTTCATAGATATAGAACCTAATAATGCAAAATACAACTTCACACTTAATTTAAAAGGTGAACTTATCTTTTTTGGACAAGATTTGATTGGAGATTTTAATTTAACTCTGAATGCTTCTCAGAGGCAGAAATTATCAAGTTACGCACCTGCTACTGTGTTACTATGGGATTGTGTGTTCTACGTCTACGATGATACTACATCTGAAGTAATACATTACGTATGGAATTTCCCAACAATAGAAAATGTGGATTACGTGAAGTGGTTAATATTTTACGAAATCCAACAAAAAATAATATAGTAAGCAATTAATTATATGGCTAAATCCTAAAGAAATGTTATCGTTACTACCCTATTTCATATTTTTTATTTATTTTTTTTACAATATTTTTATTTGTCAAGTATGATTCTTGAATTAATTCAAGCTTCCAGACTTATGTGATTTCTGTTTATTATAGAAAATTCTTGGATTAAGTCTGAGATAGCTTTCTCAATATTCCTCATACTTTATTATTAGAATCTCTCAAAATTAAAAGGTTATTAAAAATAATATTAGGATTCAGGAATTAATTTCAAAAAAGTAGCCAAATTTTCTAAAAAACTCCCAAGATAATTTAGACTCTCACAATGTCGGATTTATATACAAAACCGATACTGTAAGAGTAATTTAACAAACTTAGATTCAACTTTCATTCCAGGAATAAAAGATAGCTTAATTTGATTGATTTACCCATACTAAAATTAGAAAATTAGCTAATTTCTTGAAAAAAAATTTTATTCCCTCAGGTATTGGGTGGGTGGGAGGGGAATTGTACGTATGGGTATTAAGGTTTTAGAGTTAGATTGATTAAAAAGAAAGAAGAAAAAACGTATTTTGAGAAATATACCAAATGATGAAATTAAAGAAATAGTTAAAGAGAACAAATACGAAAAAGCTAAAATTTTCATAATGGTTTCATATTTTTTTCTTTTTGTTTAATAAAAGCTTCTAATTCTTCATCTTTCTCTTTATTGCGTTCAGGAATTTCACTAATATTTAATTTGCCTAACATTTTAAATAATTCAATATCAGAATTATATGTTTGATGTTCAATTCCAAGAAGATCAGTAAATTTTAAAGGTCGTAATTTGCTGAGTTCTATTTTTCCATCCTCATCTTTTAATGTTTCATCACTAATATAATATTTCTTTCTTCCATCAAAAATTGATAAACACTTTATCCCAAGTCCCTTTAATAACCCGTATTCGAATATTACACTATTACTTGGTGAATTTTTCTCTACGATAGCATATTTACTAGTTTGTATTAAATAACAGATTTTACACATCATTTCTTTACTTTCGGGTAATTCTTCAGCAAATAAGGGCGTTAGCTCGAAGAATATTAATAATTCTCTAATCTTTTCCAGTTTTTCTTCTTCTATGCATAGCATATCAATAAAAACATTTTTTGAATCCATATTTTGAATAATTTTTTCTATTTGCGAACATTTTTCCATACCAATTAAACAATTTTTCAAAAAGATTGAATTAGTTGCAAAAGTCAATGAGTCATTAACTAATAAATTTGAATATTTTTGATTCCCCGCTTTATATAAATTCAACAAATACCTTCTAAATGTTAAATGGACATCACTAAATCTTCTATTAAGTAAAATCATTAAGGAATCATAATTTAAATTAATTTCAAGTTCAAATAATCGATTTAAAAATCTAAAAAATTTAACTACATAATTTTGTTCGATTTCAGTTCCTAAGAATTTCTCAGTTATTTTCTCTACTTCGGAAATAATTAAATCTGCAAATTTTGTTTTTTCAATCTCGTTTGATTTTTCTATTTCCTTTTTAATATTATTAATAATACCATCTAAAAATTCGGATTTAAGATACCAAGATCCAATATATTTGCCTAAATCTATCCAAATATCCATAATTAATTTCACTGTATTTCCTAAAAAAATTTAAAATTCTTCAAATTTACAATATTCTTTAATAAAATCTTTTACCATTTCTTCAGTGCTTTTTATATTTTCAATTGGTATTTTCCCTTCAGCAATAATTTTTTCTAAGTCTTCATCATTTCCTAATGAAAATTCTTCTTTTAAAGTTATTATTGCATTTATAGGAAATCGTCTTCTTCTAAAATTAGGATAATTAATAATGTATGTTTTAAATACTTTCTTATCAAAACCAAAAATAACTTGATCAAATATTTTTTCCAATCGCCTTATATTTTGCCTTTTCATTCCAATTAAACGTAGTATTTCCTTCCCCAAATCTTCTTCATATATCTGGAATTCTTCATATTTCTGGAATTTATTAAGTAACGATTCAAATATCTTTATCAACCTTTTAAATGAATCAATCAATTTTATATATGATTTTTTTAACATTTTTATTGATTCAAAACTTCTATCAGTTTTAAATTTTTCAAATCCGATCAATAAATCCTCTGAACTTTCTCGCATGGCTTTTATTAACGAATATATATGTTTCATTTTCCGGCAACTACTTTTATCTCTCTTCCTTTTTTCTCTAAAGTATCTAATTAATTCGGAAATTATTGTACCCAAAAATAAATTCCCTATTCCAATTATAAATTCTGTTAAAATTACACTTTCCTCCTTTTAAAAATTAGAATTTAAATAGGGTTTTAATGTTAAATTATTTCTTATTTGTTATATTTAAAAATAATTGAATTTCCTAATTTTATTTACAAAAAATAAATAAAAAAAGGTTTATCTTAAAGCATTAAAGTAATTTCTAATCAGTCTTACTCCATGCTTATAATTTTTAATGTTACCGTAACCCTCAATCTCCCATAACTCAGCAAACATCATTAATTGCCGAATAGTTGGTTTTTTCTTAATTGCTTTAGCTTTCGCTTTTCTTTTTTTCTTAATTTTCTTTTTTATTGGTAATTCTGCAGGTACAATTTCCGTTTTTTCAATTAATGGAACTCCTATATCTAGTGTTGCTATATCAGTATCAATTTTTCCCTCTTTCTTTTTTTCTTTTTCTTCTTTTTTTGCTTTAGCTTCTTGTAATTTTTTCAAATACTCACTCATTTTTCAAATTCTCCTTAGCTTTATCAATAGTTTCAAGATTTATACTCATTAACTCACTTTCAAAATCAAATGAATCCGGATCGCTAGCTAAGTTAAGAAATAGTTTATCCAATTCCATAAAAGCATTTTTGAATGTATCAACTTGTTTTGAATTTGATTCATTACCAAGCTCTACAATTTCATTACCAAAGCTTCTTAAATCATTAATTTCCTCAGCACTAATCGAACTAAGTAATCCAGTTATCTTATCAATCTCAATATTATTTCTATTTAAGTATCTCATGGTCTTTACTTTCAAAACCTTATCCTCAGGGTATTTTATTCCAATTTTCATAATTCAATACACTCCTAAATTCCAGTTTCCGTATGTTTCCTATGTAATAAAGTTTCACTCCAACTATAAATGATGTTACTTAGTTTCATCGAAAGCTAGAGTTTTGAAACAAAGTTTCATTAAAAAGCTTTTACAGGAATAAAATTTTGCGAATTTTACAAGCTTGATTGAAAGCTTTGATTTGGGCACCCACAAAAAAATTTTTACTTCAGGGCTCAGGATTCTTTTTTTAGAAAATCAATTTTAATAGTATCTATCTTATCTTTTTGCTTTTCTAAAGCTTCAATTTTTTTCAAAACATCATTATAGTTTTCATATTGTAATATTTTTATTTGATTATCTTTTTGATAAATCCTTATTTCTGAAACTATCGGTTTCTTTTCTTCTAACTCTTTTTGTTTCTTCTTTAATTGGACTTTTCTTTCGTATTCTTCTATTTCTTCCTTAGTGGCTTTTCTTTTAAGTTTAGTAGTACCTCTACCTATTTTTCTATCATAAATATCCTCAACAATATAGTAATAGTATTTCTTACCACTTTTTATCTTCTTGACCCTTACCATATAAAACACTAATAAAATAATTATAAAAATTATCCTCCCTTAGTTTAAAAAGAAATACTACTATAAAATATTTGTTTAGGGATATGATCAAAATAATTTACGTCTTTTCCATCTCTAAGAGAGATTTTTAAGAAAAGGAAAAATTAAAGTAAAAATTTTTCATGTTTATTTAGAATTTAACTAGAAAATGGTTATTGCAAAGAGCAAATTATTGTAATATCAAGAGGTTATGGTTTGTCGACATTTGAAATTAAAGTAGATTATGATAAATGCACCGGCTGCTCCCTTTGCGTAAATATTTGTCCAATTAACCTCGAAATTGAACCTCAGCTCAAATATGGAGAATCACCTAAAACAGATAAAGTAATTTTTAGATTAATAAACGGAAAATGTCGAGTTTTAAATCCCAAATTTTGTGAAAATAAAAATTTTTCGTGTAATCTTTGTGAAGTTATTTGTACAGGCAAGGCAATAACTATTTTTACTTAATTTTATGCTTTCTCTAAAACTGGAACTGGAACTGGAACTGGAACTGGAACTGGAAAATATTGCTCTAAACCTCTTATAAGTTAACTAAGATTAAGTTTTATTTTATTATTTCACTTTAGAAAAAATTAATGCCCTTTAGATAATTTTATTAAGTAGAAGAATTTTATTAAAATTATAACTCAATATTAAATTCAATAATCAAATGGAGGTATGGTTAATGGCTACTAAAGCATCAGTTGTTGCACTTTCATGGGTAGCTTTCGGCTGCGTTGCGCTAGGTCTCGCTCTAACTGCAATAGGAAACATGATGAACAGAAACCGTATTGACGATGTTATTTTTATTCAGTTCTGGATCAGCACTTTCTTTGGATTTATTATGCTTTTATCAATGCCAGGTACTGGTATGATTTCGTTGGGATTACTTGTTTTAGGCGCTGGTCTTGTAATCTTATTAGTTGGTGCAAT
>JABXJV010000077.1 GCA_013375355.1 Candidatus Helarchaeota archaeon | reverse complement strand
GTGATATGGGGGTAAAAAATCTGGTTAATATGCTTGGATGGAACTACCGTATGACCGAAATTCAGGCTGCAATTGCTTCAGAACAGTTAAAAAAACTTAATGCATTAACTGAACCAAGAATAGAACTCGCAAATTATCTTACCGAACGAATATCCAGGGTAGATGGGATTACACCTCCGGTTGTTTTACCAGAGTGCAAACATGTGTATTATGTCTATCCGATGAAATTTGACGAAGAAAAGATGGGTATTTCACGCTCAAATTTTGTTAAAGCAGTGAATGCTGAGGGTGTTCTTCACTGGGAAGGATATTGTGTCCCTTTGTATATGCTTCCAATGTATCAAAAAAGAATAGTCTTCGGTAGAAAGGGATGTCCTTTTGATTGCGGCTATTATGATGGGAATGTGAGTTATGAAAGGGGGATATGTCCAATAACAGAAAAAATGTATGAAAAGGAACTCTTCTTCAACGATTTCTGCAGACCTCCACTCACTAAAAAAGATTTAGATGATGTGGTGAATGCCTTTTATAAAGTGCTTGAAAATAAAGATAAATTGAAAGATATTTCTTAATTTATGATTTAAATACATTATTTATTCTATTTAAACAAGTTTAGGTTCCATTACTGTTGTCAATCCGAGACACGAAAAATGCCTGTCATTCCGAACTTGTTTCGGAATCTTTACCAATTTCATTATAGTCCTGAACTTGTTTCAGGATGAAATAAATTCAGAATGACAAAAACAGGATTTGTTAATAAATCAGGTTAAATAAGAAGATAAAGAATTAAATATTTTCAGAATTTACTGCATCTGATTGAAATCTGTAAGGCTTAAAAAATTGAAAGAAAGAAAAAATAAAATTTTATTCGTTAGCAGGGATTCGGGAGGTACGAATGCAGTTACACCTGTAATAAAAAAATTGATTAGCAGTTCTGATTTTAATGTAAAGGTTTTTGCGTCAGGTTCTGCTGAGAAAATTTTTGCAAATAAGAATATTCCCTTCATTTCTCTTAATAATTATAACGTTAATGAATTCAAAATTGAAGATGCAGAAAAAATAATAAAAAGTGAAAATCCCTCGATAGTAATTACTGGAACGAGTTTAAATGATAATTCTGAAAATTATTTTAGGTGGGTAGCAAAAAAATTTGGTATTCCAACTGTTTCAATTCTGGACCAGTGGATGAATTATATGCAGAGGTTTCAGTGTATTAAAGAAAATTTAGAATGTATTCCAGATATTATTTGTGTTATGGACAGAGTTGCAAAGGATGATATGATAAAGGAAGGATTCAAATCAGATAGAATAGAGATTACTGGAAATCCATACTTTGATGATATATTTTCGCTTAAGGAAAATTTTAATGAAGAAAAAGTGAGTAAGTTTAGAAGATTGCTCAATGTAAACAGGGATGAATTTCTGATTACTTTTGCTTCTGAACCTATTGAAAATTCAGAAGAGGAAAATCATGAAATTAGAAATGAGTGGGGTTATACTGAAAAAACTGTTATATCTTATCTTTTAACTGCATTAGAAAATATTTCTTTTAGAAAAAACTTAAAGATATGCTTAATTATTAAGTTACATCCTCGAGAAATAAAGAGTAATTTCGATAAAATAAAAAGGGGGTTTTCTTCTAAAAATGTAAGGATAATTATAAATCATAATGCAGATCCGAGAAAGTTAATTTTGTCTTCAGACCTTATTGCTGGAATGACATCAATATTTCTTATTGAGTCAGTCCTTCTGGAGAAATTAACAATCAGTTTACAGCCAGAATCTAAAAAGCCGGATTTCTTGATAACAAATAGAGTCAGTGCAAGTATCGGTGTTTATAAAAGAGAAGATATTGAACCTTTAGTAGAAAAGATGATTTTTGATAAAGAATTTCAAGAAGATACTTTAAAAAGAGGAAAATTATTTAATGTAAAAGGTTCTGCAACCGATAATATTTTAAAGAAAATTTATGAAATAATTTAATACAAAAATTAGAGATTAATATCAGAAAAGGATGATATACCTGTTATGCTTATGAAGGAAGCAGAAAAACTATAATGCAGGAGAGAGAAATGTTTTTTTATTATGAGTTAGAAAAAGATATAGGATATAAACATTGGGATGAAAAATGG
>JABXJV010000076.1 GCA_013375355.1 Candidatus Helarchaeota archaeon | reverse complement strand
GATGAATATGAATAATATTTGGAGCTTCATGACTTTTAGATCTTCGAAGAAGTTGGTGGGTATAAGCCTATTTTATTGAAAAGGAAAAGAATATTTTCTAGTTGGTATGTATCCAACAAAAGCGACAACAATTTGAGAACTATATTAAGAATATAATCTGAAATTTTTCCTTCATTTCGTTATCTATTTCTATTCAGAGATTGTTGAACTTTTGAAAAAATAATATTTACTCTCTGTTCACACTGTGCAAGACGAAATGTAAAATTCGTTTCAATTAAAAATCTCTCAGAGTACTCTTGTACAAGTGAGCGAATAAATTCCAGAGTGTCTTTCAACATATGAAGCTGATAATCCAAACTTTTATTGTGTATATGATAATAAGGAAAGAATTTTGATGATGTGATTTTTTCTAATCTGTCAAGCTGCTGCTCTAACTCTTTAAATTTTTCTTTCAATAGATAATAGTCAGAAAAAACACTTGATGATTCACGATTTTGTAAGCTTATTACATCTGACATTTTCATTATAGCTAAGTTTTCCATGAACAATTATTGGTTTTATCTTTGGTCTAATTACTTGATGATTTTTCTACATATAAATGTACAAATCTTAAAACTATTTAAAACTGTGATGGGAGTTTTTGCTCCCATCTCTTAAAATATATGTATTGCCTTCTTTTTTGTTGTTATTAAAAATAAACTTTGGTTTGCCATCTAAGTATGTTAAAACAACAGGTCTTTTATCTTCGTCTTTATAAAGGTAGCAAAATAGTGTAGTACCCACTTGAAGGCAAGTTCCAATAACAACTAGTTTGCTTATAGAAATAAAAAAGGTGCATTTTTTCTTCTGCACCTTGCTAGTCCAACCTAAATAAGCTGGTTCTAATTTCAACAGTACCACCCCCCTTGAAATTGAGGCACCTTTAACTTACGAAATGTTTTTATATTTTATCACTCCAAAATTAATACAAATTAGACTCTCGATATAAAAGCTATGGTTTGGTGCCATAGCTTTATCTCAGGGAGTTTT
>JABXJV010000075.1 GCA_013375355.1 Candidatus Helarchaeota archaeon | reverse complement strand
CGACTCTACTTTCTTCTTGGATAGTTTGTTGTGTTCTTAAAGCTAATAAAACAGCTTCCTTACTAGGTAAACATACAGCTTCATCAAAAGAGTTTGTATGCATACTTTGGCAGCCTCCGAGTACAGCCGCTAGCCCTTGAACTGTAGTTCTTATGATATTGACCATAGGTTGCTGGGCAGTCAATGAACTTCCTGCCGTTTGTATATGAAATCTAAATTGATAAGATTTTGGATTTTTTGCTTCATATCTCTCCATTAATTTATTCCAAATTCTTCTAGCTGCTCTGTATTTAGCAATTTCTTCGAAAAAATCCTTATGAGCGGCTAAGTGGAAAGCAAAGCGGTTCACGAAATCATCTATTTTCCAACCCCTAGCAATCAACTCTTCAATATGTGCTATAGCATTTGCAAAACCAAAGCCAAGTTCTTGAACTGCATCTATTCCCCCTTCACGATAATTATATGTCGTGAAATTTATGGGATGCCATCTGGGCACATTTTTTTGAGGTGTACACCACTCTATAAAATCACAAGCCAGTTTAATTAAATGGGGTGGTGAAACGTTTTTAAAAGGAACATAGCCTATAGTCATGGTTAATATATCGTTTTGAGTAGTACCCATTAAGGTTTTAATATCAAGACCCTTCATCCTTGCCATATTGAAATACATAGCACATACGGGCGCTGCTGAGAAAGGTTCAACTACCAATGCTACGCTAATTTTATCTATCGGTAGATCTTTTGTCAGGGCAAACATTGAGTCAATACAATAAAGAGGAACTCCTGTGGTTCCTACTTCAGGATCTGCACGTGGATCGTCAGGATAAAGACCATTAAAGGTAAGGCCATCAACAGCAGCACTAAATCCTGTTTCTCCTTCTTTATAAAGATACTTCCATCGCTCATTTGTCTCTTCAGGAGTCCCATGACCAGAAAATAGCCTCATCGTCCAAAATCTTCCCCGATACATTGAGGGATACACACCTCTTGTAAAAGGAGGTTGACCAGGAAATCCAATTTTTGCATAATCATGGTCCTTGATATCAAGGGGAGTATAAATTGGTTTAACAGGAATTCCAGAATCAGTTACAAAATTAATATTACGTACCTTTGATTTTTTATAACTTTCATTCCATTCTTCTTTCATTTTTTCAACTTTTTTCAAGGTCTCATCTTTAAACAAAAACCACACCTTTAAAGAAATAAATCTAAAATTTGGTTTCAATAAATCTTTAACATAAAAATATTAATTAATTTTTTTAAAATCTTTGCGAATTGACTAAATATTGATAAATATTTATATAATTTAGAAAATCGCCATCAATATTCATTATTGTAATAAGTGTAAATATTAATTCTCAAAAAATCCAATTAATATAAGCTGTCTAATTTTTGTATTTTTTCAAATAAGTGATTTTATGTTAAAAATAACTATTATTTTAGTAGAACCCGAGAATGAGGGAAATTTAGGGGCGATAGTTCGATTAATGAAGAATTTTAATATAAATCAATTAATAGTGATAAATCCAAAAATAAATGTTAATAGTAATATTGTATATGCTCGTGCTATGCATGGGAGAGATTTGCTTAAAAATTTAATAAAATTGCCAAATTTATCTGAACTTCCTAAATATGATTATTTAATAGGAACAACTGCAAGGCCATCTGGTGATTATAATGTGTTAAGAATATGTATTAGTCCAGAACAATTAAGAGAAAATTTAAAAGATTTTGATGGTAATATTGGTATCTTATTTGGCAGAGAGGGAACAGGATTAACTAATAAAGAAATGGAAATTTGCGATTGTTGTGTTCATATTCCAGCTTCAGAAAATTATCCAACACTTAATTTATCTCATGCTTGTTGTATTTTGCTCTATGAACTATTCAAATTAATAGAAATTCCTCGAAATATTCAAAACAGACAGGCAAATCTGATAGAGAAACAGACTTTATTTTCCTTTTTTGATTTAATTTTAGAATATTTAAATAAGAATTGGGCACATTTTAATGAAAAAAGGAAAATAAATGCAAAACGGATATTCCAGAATTTAATCGGGAGGAGTTTTGTTTCGGGGCGCGAAGCATATACTATGAATAGTGTTTTTAGGTATATTCATTTGAGTATTAAAAGAAAAAAGAGTTAATCCTCAGTATTTAAAATATAATTTAAAAAGTCCTTTTCCTCACAATTTTTAATTTGATTAAAAAGGACTCTTACATTCCAAATTTTTACTTTTTTCTCAAACTCAAGATCCTCTTTTATGGTTTGAACTGTTACTTCTTTTAATTTATCAATGTCAAACTTTTTGCCTTGACCTAAACCAATACAATAGTCAGTATCCTCATACACTGAAAATGCTATATCTTCAGGTCTTTTAATTAAATCAGCTTCCGAATCTTCTTCATATTCATAGACGAATGGAAAAAAACGGCAGACTAATGGTCGTACGGGATAAATAGTACATTTATTATCATCATCATAAAAATAGCAATATTCTTCAGGAACATCTGATTTAATTACAAGGACTAGATTTTCTGAAATAATATCTTCTACAAGAACTTTTGGAACATCTTCATACGAATCTAGAATATCTTCTTCAGGTTCTACCAATTCAACAAAATCAGAGGCTCTTTCAGGAAAGGGTTTTAAAAAATTCAAAATTCGATGAATATCCTTATCGGTACAAGGAATACAGTAAAGAGAACAGCATTTTCCGCAACGTTGACACTCAAAAATGGATTTTTTATCTTTCATCTTGCTAGACATTATAACTGTTAAATTAAATTGTTGAATTTAAATAAATGAAAGTAAATAATATTAAAAAATTTCTAATTAATTTATTATAACTTTGAATAAACAATAAATTTAATTTGAAATTACAAATAGATAAAAAATATAATGATTAAATTCTAAATACTTTTAAGAAAAACATTACTTACCTTGAGGCGGCTTATTTGTCTTCAGAATTTAATAAATGGGTTTTTAAAATAATTGGTGTTATTTCTGAAAGGTCTAAATGTATTCGTTATAAAGTTGGGGCAGTTATTATTAGGGATAAAACTATATTATCTACTGGATATAATGGCCCTCCTCGAGGCTTGGCACATTGTTGTGACGAGCAAATTGGATGTAGTATTGAAAAACACAAAAAAACATTAAATACCCTCCAGTCAAATACAGGTTTTTGTAGAGGTGCCCATGCAGAAGCTAATGCAATTGTCCAAGCAGCAAAGAATGGTATTCGCATAGAAGGAGCCATAATTTATTGTAATCTATCTCCATGTGCACATTGTTTAAAATTAATTTTAAATGCAGGTATTAAAAAAATAATATATAAAGAAGATTACGAAGACAAACTAAGAGATAGCCTATTAAACGAGGCAATTGAAAAAAATCTTATTGAAATTGAAAAATTAACCCTCTAGAAATTACTTATAATAAATGAAGCATTATTAAATTTTATTAATCAGTTTCAGAATTTTCAGTTTTTCGTTCAATTTTTTCAATACTGACCCTACAAGGCATTGGAAATTTCATTCTAGCTCTTTTGATTCCACTCTTAGCATCTTCTAAGTCGTTCTTACGAACCTTTATTATAATCATTTTTTGGTTCTTCTTAACTCTCGCAGCTCTTCCAAATGGCTTTCCAAAAGCACGTCGCATTCCATCTTGAATTCGATCGGCTCCAGCGAATGCCATCATTTTATGTTCCCTGACAACATGGTGGGGGTAGGGTAAAATTCTCATTAGGTAGTTGTCCCGACCGAGTTTCTCTCTTAAATACCTATTGCAGGCTATTCTGGCAGCTTCTAATGATAAATGACTTACTTGCGCTGCTTCTAGGGAGATTAATGTTAGAATATAATCATAATCACCCTCTTTACCGATAGTAAACATTCTGATTTTAGATTCAGGAATATGTTTTATGGTATATCTTCTTCCTTTTCCGGTTTTCTTCCATTTTGGAATATACGGTTTTCCAGATACCGGTCTATAACTCTTCCACGGGCGTCTTGGCATAATGCAGACCACAATTCTATTATAAATAAATAAGAAATTATTTTAATTGATCTATAATTAAAGTATATAAGATAGAAAAATCCAATATTTTTTAGTTTTCCGATTCAACTTTTTAATTAATATTTATATGCGTGGACAATATTTTTTCTATCGAGGAATTTATTAAATGGACCATAAAGAATTAAAAAATAACAAACCTAATTCAAATTCGGATAACTCAAAAAATACAAAAGCTGAATATTTACGGCTTGCATTGAAAATCCTTACTCCATTAGATAAAGCTCTCAACATTATTCATTTACATGAACCAGTTAGAAAAGTATATTTTGCACTAGCTGATTCCAGGGAAAGACTTATTCAATTTACAAGTCTTCCGAACCATGAAATAACAAAGAATTTAATGCCAATATTGATACAAATGAATCGACTGCTTAACACGATTACAAGGCTTAGACAAGATGATCCCTTTGATGAAAGGAAAGAATTTCAAATTGTAGAACACATAATAAAATGGCGTTCTCTCACAAAAGACGTTATTTTAGAATTATCTGGTGGTAAAGAATAAAAATATTATTTGTTGATAGTTTATTTGTATAAAAATATATTCGCTTATTGTTTTAAAATTAAAAAAAGGGGATATTTATTATTTTTTGGATTCATCTACTTTCCTTTCGATTTCTATTAATTGTTTAACAGTTTTTGCTAATCCTTCCGTCATTCCTTCGATGGATTTTATTTCATCGAGACTTAAATCTGTATAAATTTTATTATGTTCTTTTGCCCATTCAACAACTTTAACTAATGCTCTAGTTTTTACAACTGTATCAGGGTTTAAACTTAGACTATCTATACCGGATTCGACTAAAAACGCCGCGATTGATGGCCAATCAGAGGGTGCTTGCCCGCATATTCCTACTTTTTTATTAAAACTATGTGCAGTTTCAATTAGACTTTTCAAACTCTTCTTAACTGCAGGATCACGTTCATCAAAAATGTGTAAAACTAACTCGCTATCTCGATCCAGTCCTAATGTTAATTGCGTTAAATCATTACTTCCAATGCTGAATCCGTCAAAAATTTGTGCAAATTCATCTGCAAGGATAATATTTGATGGAATTTCTGCCATAACATAAATCTCAAGATCATTTTGCCCTTGAACCAAACCATGTTCATTCATAATTCTTATGACTTTTTTGCCTTCTTGTGGCGTTCTAGTGAATGGCAGCATAATTTTAACATTATTTAGACCCATTTCATCTCTCACTCTTTTTAGGGCTTCGCATTCCAGGTGAAATGCTGGCAGAAATTGTTCTGCATAGTAACGACTCGCCCCTCGGTACCCGAGCATTGGATTGCTTTCCACTGGCTCATAAATGAAACCTCCAATAAGATTTGCATATTCGTTGGATTTAAAGTCTGATAATCGTACTATAATTTCCCTAGGATAGAACCCGGCAGCAATTTTGGCAACCCCTTCAGCAAGTTTATCTACAAAAAAATCTGCTTTATTTTCATAACCTGGAGTAAATTCTTCAATGATTCTTAAGACTTCTTTAATTTTGGTAACTCTGTTTATTTTTTTATCAAGTTCTTCTTTAACTGCTTCAACTTCAATCGAAGCAAGTTTGTCTATAGTTTCATCTAATTCGATCTCGTATTTTTTGTCATCTATATATTTTTTTAGATTTTCATAGTGGATTAAAGCTAATGGATGTATTGTAATGTGAGAATTAATGATGAACTCCAACCTAGCGAGACCTATACCATCTGATGGCAATTTTCCTTGTTCAAATGCTTGTTCTGGTATACCTACATTCATTAGAATTTGAGTATTAGTCTTAGGTACTTTTTCAATATCAATTGTCTCAATCTCGAAGGGAATAATTCCTCGATATACATTGCCTATTCCTTCACTTGTATCAACGGTAATTTCATCTCCGTCTTCCAAGGAGTTGGAAGCGGTCCCTGTGCCAATAATACAAGGGATTCCGAGCTCTCTACTTACTATGGCCGCATGGCAAGTTCTTCCACCTCGATCTGTGACGATTGCTGCAGCCTTTTTCATAATGGGCTCCCAGTCGGGGTCGGTCATTTCTGTAACTAATATTTCACCATCTTTGAATGTGTGGATCTCCCTGATGTCCCCGACAACATTCGCGATCCCGGCTCCAATTTTTCTACCTACAGGTTCACCTGTTATAATTAATCTACTCTGCTTCTCCTCCTCAGGAAGAGATAACTTATAGAATTCTAAGATGGTTTTTGACTTAATAGAATGAACTGTTTCGGGTCGAGCTTGTAAAATAAATAATTTGTTTGTCAGTCCATCGAGGGCCCATTCAATATCCATGGCTCTACCATAGTGTTTTTCAATTTCTATAGAGTATTTTGCCAATTCTTTTATTTGATCATCGTTGAGAACGAGTTGATATTGTTTATCTCGAGGGACTTCTTCTTCCGCTACACCTTCAAATTCATCATAAACAAGTTTAATATCTTTGTAACCCGCTTTTTTACTTATAATTCCTAATGTTGGTTTAAATACGTAATATTGATCAGGATTAACTTTCCCTTGAACAACATATTCTCCTAAACCCCAACTGGCAGTTATATATACAACTTTTTCAAAGCCACTTTCAGTATCGATAGAGAAAATAACTCCTGCTGCACCAATATCACTTCTGGCCATAATTTGGACTCCAACACTAAGGGCTATAGTAAAATGGTCAAATCCTTTATCCATTCTATAATGAATGGCACGATCAGTGAATAAAGAAGCTATACAGTTTAAACTAGACTTTAAAATGTTATCAATACCTTTTACATGCAGAAAAGTCTCTTGTTGACCGGCAAAACTTGCGTCTGGGAGATCTTCAGCGGTAGCCGAACTCCTCACGGCACAATCGGGTTTTGGATCGTTGATTTTTTCACCTAATTCTTTGTACGCTTTTCTTAATGCATCTTCCAAATCCTTAGGAAGTATGCTTTCCCTGATCTTCCTTCTAATTTTTGAACCTCTATCAGCCAAACCCCTTGTATCCCCAGGCTCTAACCCTGCTAAAGTTTCTTTTAAAAAAATCTCTAAATTATTAGCTTTAACAAAATGTCTATATGCATAAGCAGTAAGAGAAAAACCATATGGCACGGGAACTCCAGTTTTTTGTATCATTTCACCTAGACTGGCATTTTTTCCTCCGACTAATGGCACATCTTCAATTCCAGTTTCGTCAAACCATAAGATGAATTTTTGTGTTTTATCCTTTCCTTGTTCCAATTTTTTTCACCCCAATTTTATTAGATTTTCTAAACCAAATTTTTTATCATTTATTTTTTAAAGTATTTAAATCAAATGGTTTTTATAATATTTGGTTTAAAAATTAGATTATAAAAAAATATTAATAATAAATATGATAATTTTCATTATTGGAAGGATATTAAATGGGAGTACGAGATTTATGTAATTTTTATTAGATGTTCAGTTTTTTCATTTTGTTAAAAATTCATATTCTTTCTTCATTTTTTCTTTGTTCCAAAAAGTACACCTCGCAAGAGCATCAAATTTTTGTTTTTTAGATTTTGGTATTTCAAATGGTTCGTCATCCATTCCTATACTATTTAAAAATTCTTCTAATTTATGACCATCTATGTAATTTTTATGTCAGTTTTATCTTTAATATAAAATATTTTTTAGGGATCATCATCCAATTGATATATGCATAATTAGGTTTAATAAAGAAGATTTGACCCACGGATTAATGATAAAAAACTTAATATTTAAAAGATAAATGTAATAGATTGAAAAATATACTTATGAAAAGAGAAGGAAAAATTAAGAAATATGGAATTTGAAAAACTAAAAAGATTTTTTTGGGAAATATGTAGGAATATTGACGAATTTATTAATAATGAAGATATTTCCAGTATAAAAGAAAATATTGAAGATTATAAAGAAACGCTTCCACCACTTTTATTAAAAGAAAATTATAATAATTTTCCTTTTATTTTGTGGAAATTACTTTCCAATATCAGATTTTCTGATAATTTTAAACTTATTTTCTCAAAATTTATGACTCAAATTAAAAATAATGAGGATTATCGAGAGTTAATAAAGATTATAAATAATAATTTTAACATTAATGAAACCAAAATTAGAGTATATATAAAAAATCTTTTAATCACATTATTTATCACTTTTTTATTTTTTTATGAACCGAAAAATGAAATTCTGATAGATTTATTTTCCTATTTTATAAAAAATTTACGAAGCCATTTGATTTATGCTGTGAATATTCTTATAGACACAACATTAAATTTATCTCAACTAGAATCATTTTTTATCGAAAAATTCTTTTTTGAAATAAATAAGGATAATTCATTTACTGTATCAGTTACTTTAATTGGAGATTTACATTCTGTTTCAAGAGAAATTGACACTTTTATTAACTCGTTACTTTTATGTAAATTGGGATTTAGCCATTTTGAAATACATGCAAGAACAATCTCAATTCCCAATTTAAATGCAGATATTGCCTTTATTGAGCCCGATACACGATTCTTTGATGGAGTATCAAAAATAAATCCTACAAACGAGCTAGATTCTATGAAACTAATTCGAGGATTTAAAAAAATCTTAAAATTAACAAAACAAAATCAAGACCAAATTCGCATTTCCTTTGATAAATTTCAAAATGCATTGAGAGAAGTACAAATCCATACTCAAATTACTAATGCAGTTAGTTCATTAGAAGCTCTCTATGTAGAAGAAGGAGGTACTGGGGAAGCTAAACGAAAGTTATGCCAAAGAACAGCTTTATTATTAAGCCTTGCAATCCCAGATTTCGAAAGTGAAATTATAAATAAATATAAATTATTAGTTGTCGCCTATGATATTAGAAGTCGTGATGTTCATGGAGAAAAAGTAAAATCACTAGTTAAAGGTATTAAGTTAAATAATTTTTTGGTTTATGAAATATTTGAAATTTCAAGAATTTCAATTCTTCTGTTTTTAGAGTTATTAGAAAATAAAGAAATTGAAGAATATATAAGAAAAATGTTAAATATTAAAGATGAAAGAAAAATAACATTTGAAGATATTAGAAAAATATTGGATATTACTTTACTAGATCTGAACAAAAGAAAAGAATTAAAGGAAAAAATTCAAAAAATTGATTTAAATCCTTATTTATGATAAACAATAAAGATTATCTGCTAACTATATTATTTATTGGCTTAATTTATTTTTAAATTTAAATTTACTTAAAATAATTTCATTAAATTAAATAACCAACGCTATTAGGGGAGAAACAACAATGAGCGTAATTGATAAAATTCGTAAAATAATTGAGACACCCTTTGAGTCAGAGGATGATATTAGAACCAAAATTGTAATACCATTCTTCGAATTATTGGGATATAATAATAAAATGTATGCACTTTCCCATCCTATAAAAATTTATAACCTAAAACGACGGGGAAGAAAACCAGAAGCAGATATTGTTTTTTTTGAAAATGAAAATCATAGCAATAAAACAAGTTTAATTGTAGTTGAAACAAAAAATCGGAAGATAAAACTGTTGAAGAACAAGCCAGATTCTATTCAGATAATTTATACGTTCCTTTTTATGTAACATGGGAAAATCTTAATTTCACAATATATCAATCAATGCGATTTTCAGGCGTGACTTCTCTGGGCTCTTTTTCATTAAAAAACTTAATACAATCTCAATTTAACAAAATTTTTTCAATTCTTTCTCCATCAGCAATAAAAAAATTTTGTACTGAACAAGAGATTAAAAAATTTGAAATAAATACAGAAATGATTTCAAATTATCTTTCAAATTATAAACAAAAACAAATTAAAATTTTAAATAAAATAGATTTTCTTAAAATAAAGGAGTTAAATCTCACTGATATTTATATTTTCCTTCGCTTTAAAGAATACAAAAGTAAATTATCAGAAGATTTTGATATAATAGAGGAAAGATCAAAAAAACATCCAACCCAATTTGAAAAATTTGATAATATTGTATTATTAAAAGATATTATTACAACAAATAGGCATATATTAATTATCGGTCATCCTGGTTCAGGTAAAACGACAGAATTAAAAAAATTTTGTCTTGACGAATGTAAAAAAGAGAAATTACATTTGCCAGTCTTCATTCCTATTAGGACAATGATAGCTGAAGAAATGAATATCTTTGAATATATTGAAAATGAACTCAAATTAATTCAAGATTCAAGTAAAATCGATTTAATAATTGATTATTGTCTAAATTATGGCAAATTAATTCTATGTATAGATGGATTGGATGAATTAGATACTATAGAACCTGAAAATGCGAGGAAATTATTAAGAAAGATTAATGCAGACATCCAAAAAATTATCCAAACAAATAATAGAAATATTATTATTACTAGTATAAGAAAAGAGTCTTTTTTAAGAGTCAGATCAGAAATTAATCCTTTTTTTAAATTAATTGAGATACTTCCTTTATTAAATCTTAATATTAAAGATTTTATTAAAAATTGGTTTAGAAGTGAAATTTCAATTGGAAATAAATTAATTCAGAAATTAATTGAATTAAATTGGCCTGAATTAACTAAAAATCCCCTCCTTCTAACCCTTATTTGTGTACATTTTGATGAAACTCTTAATATACCTTCTAGAATTTCATCTTTGTATCGTCAATCTGTGGAATTATTACTTGAGAAATGGGATGCAACTCGCCGTATTAGCCGATACCCCAGAATTGATTTAAATTCTGATATTGTAAATGACCTTTTAATGGAAATTGCATTATATTTTCATCTTATGGGTCAAGCATGTTTTAATAAGGATGAAATTATAAAAATCCTAAATTCCAAGATTGAAATTGTTGGAATACCTCCTGGAAAAGGTATGTTGGTATTTGAAGAGATATCACTTCAATATGGGCTTTTATGTTCTTGGTCTATTGAAAAATTATATGCATTCCCACATTTATCTTTTCAAGAATATTTTGTGGCATTAGCCCTTCGTGATAAAGATGATGGATATAAAATAATCCTGAAAAATGTTGACAATCCATTTTGGAAAAATGTCATATTATTTTATATTGAACTTGGTGATGCAACTAAAATATTATCAAATATTATGGAAAGACAAGAAAATGTAATTTATAGTTATTTATTTTTAGCTGCAGAATGTTTAAGCCGCGATCCTAAAATATCAGACTATAAAATTAGAAATAAAATAATAGATTCATTAGGATCTCTCGCGAATGGTAAAATTCTTTACTTACAAGAAAAAGCTATAGATTTTTTAGCAAAAATTCCTTCTCCAAGAGCAGTGAATATTTTAAGAAAATTATTAAAATATGAAAATAGTGATATAAGCTCTAATAGATACGCCTTTAAATATTCAAGTTCTATTATTGGAATAAAAAAAATTTTAAAAATTATTGAAACAGATTTTATTAACTCGAAATATTTTAATGAAAAATGTTTAGAAAATCTTTATTTAATGTCCCAAGAAGATGCAATAACTTATTTAACAAATTTAATTAATAAAGGTCTACTAAATTTACAAAAACCTGACTTTTACCATCGTATTACTGATGTCGCAAGATATCTTGTTGAAATTGGACAAGAAAAATCAATACCAATAATTATACCAATTTTAAAAGCCCATACCCTGACTTATTATTCAGGTTTTATAAGCCAATATTGTTTTAATAAATTACAAATTCCTGATAAGAATAAAATTTTTGAAAAATTTTTAGACGATGCGGAATTTTCTTTAAAAACAAGAATTTCATTTGCACAATTATGTAACCCCTCTAACTTAAAGGCAAAGAAATTTTTATTATCTATAATTTCTAATAAGGAAATAATTGATTATGACCGAAGAGATGCCGCAAAAGTTTTATGTTATTTCAATTTAGACGAAAACGATTTATTGCCATTAAAAAAATTATTATTTAATTTAGATCCCAATATTTTCTGGGGTGCTTCAGCTGTTGCAGCTAAGGCGATTTTAAAAGTTCAAAGTAAAAAATCTGTTGAGATTTTGAAAGAGGCCTTGAATGAATGGAAAATGAGGGAAAAAAATAAAATTTGGAAAGAAGATTCAGTCTTTATGCAAATTGAAATAAAATATTTTCTTTTATTTCTAGATACAACTAAATCTAATTTTGATTTTTATCAATATGTATTAAAAGATGTTTTACCTTCTAGACTTTTAATTTGGTATGAGTTCGATAATTTTTTGAAAAATCATAAATTTGTACCTTTTTCAATATCTGAAATTAATTATATTATTAATACAATTAATTTAGAAATAATTCACAAGTTACCTTTTGGTTTTATTGAATTAATTTCTAGAGTTATTCATGATAAATCCTATAATGTTAAATTAAGAATAAAATTATTTGATAAGTTCATAAATATCTTTAAAAAAATCCAAATTAAAAGTTCTTTGCCTTGGGTCGTTCTTGAACAAATTTGGGAACAATTAGAAGTAAATGACAAATTAAGAAAAAAATTTTTCAAGATAAAATCGAAATTTCATAAATTTAAATTAAATTTGTGTTAAGAGGAAACCACACAGAATAGACTATTGATGTTTTGATTTGAAAAAGTCTTTTTTAAATTATTAATAGAATAAATATTATTAATTCAACTCAACATATTATTAAATATTTTAATAAAATTAAAACAGAAATTTGGAGTTCTATTAATGAGCGCTCGCAATTTAATGGTAATGTGTGAATTTGGAGGAATGGGGATGATTAGGGATTTAAGATTTGAACCGAATTATATAAAAGACCATAGACGAGCAGCCGTTTTAATATCCGAATATCATCAGACAATGTGGGTATGGATGGGCAGTGGTGTTATCATGAAGACCAGAAAACAATCAAATAAAGTGACTGAAAAATTTATGAAGAAAGGATATAAAGTAGATGGAGAGGTTTTAGGACAAGATATAAGTAATGTGGTTATAATGGATGAACGAACAATAGTTGCCGGCACAGATGCTCAAATGATGCAGAATCATCAAGATTTCCTAGCAATGATAGATTCTATTAATGTTGTACCATATGGTACATCCACTCATATAGTTGAAGTTCAAGCAGCAGGGCAAGCTCAGACACACCCTCAAATACCATCTCAAGGACAAGTAACAACAACATTAAACATTAAGAATGAAGCATTGACAGGAATATTTTTAATTAGCATACTTCACGAATTTCCAGATGCATTTATTTCAAGAACAAGTGCGGGCATTATTCAAATAGAAACTTCAACAGGAGAAAACTTTAAATTCAAGGTTGATCAAAATATACAAATGATTCAAGGAACAATCAATCAAAATATCCAAAATTTATATGCACAATTACTTCAAGCTCTTAAATAATGAATTTTTTATAAGAAATAAATTTCAATAATTAAAAATTAATTAAAAATTATCCCATTTTTTCGCATTCAATTTGGGTATATTTCTATTTTCTTTTATTTTTTCATAGTTTTCTCTTAATACAAATTAAATTTAAATTTATAAAATTTGAATAATATTCGATTGAATAATATTCAATTCTAAATGGGTAAGAAGTTGTCAGAAAAAACTGTTAAATTAGACGATATTGATAGAAAAATTTTATTTTTTTTACAAACTAATTGCAAGATTCCTTATCATGAGATTGGAAAACGATTAAAAATTGCCCCTAGTACTGTTCATAATAGAGTTAAACGGCTTATAAAGGAAAAAATCATCAAAGCTTTTTCTGCTTTGTTGGATCCTGAAAAATTGGGATTAAATACAGTTGCATGGGTAGGTATTAATACAAAGCCTGAAAAATTACGTGAAGTAGCAAATAAATTAGTAGAATATGAAGAAATTCAAGTCGTAGGTTCTGCATACGGTAATTTTGACATTTTGGTTCAAATTACATGTAAAACACCAAATGAATTAAATAATTTTATTAGAACCAAAATAAAACCAATAGATGGTGTAATAAATGAGCCTCGACGAGCTTCATCAATATTTACTGAAGTTTTTAAGGTTGTTAATTGGCTTCCATTAAGAGACTTGGAAAAGGAAATAAAAATTTCAACTCCATTTCTTGACCCATCTAAAAAGCAATAAAAAAGAAAATACCTTTATTTTATTGAAAACTCTATTAGTAAAAATAAGAAATATATAAAAGCATAAACTGTTAATGTGATATTAGAATAATAATCAATTAGTATTCAAAATAATCGAATAATAGATTTGTCACCTTAATTATTATCACTCTTCACTTAAACTAAAAATCATAACTTGAAAATATAATTAAAATATCAAAGTCAAGTTAGGAATTTATTAAATAAAAATATAGATAAAGAAGTTTATGTTTGAGGGAACTAATTAAAGTGGGTTCAACTTTAATTAGGAAATATTGTAGGAACACTTCTATTTTTGATTGTTTTACTAAAAATATACTTAAATTTACACTTAAAATTATAATATACATTAAAAATTACAGTAGGTGGTTAAAATTCAAAGTCGTGATGAATTAAGTACAACTAAATATATCATTAAAGCAGATGTGGAAATTGAAGGGATTGTAGAGAAACCCGATATAGTAGGTGCCATTTTTGGGCAAACTGAAGGTTTATTGGGTGATGATTTAGATTTAAGAGAGCTCCAAAAGACTGGCAGAATAGGAAGAATTCAAGTTGAAGTATCATCAGAAGGAGGTAAGTCAACTGGGACAATTATTATTCCATCCAGTTTAAATAAAGTAGAGACTTCAATTTTAGCTGCTGGTTTAGAAGCAGTTGATAGAGTCGGTCCTTGTTCAGCTACATTAAGTATTAACAAGCTTGAGGATATCAGGAAATCGAAAAGAGAGATGGTTATTGCTAGAGCAGCAGAATTATTAAAAAGTTGGGAAGAAAAAGTTGTTCCTGAAAGTCAGGAAATCTCCGATGAAGTTATTAAATCTGTTAGAATAGAAGAAATTCAAAAATATGGTTCCGAAGATTTGCCAGCAGGTCCAGAAATAGATCAAGCTGAAACCTTAATTGTTGTAGAAGGACGTGCAGATGTCTTAAATTTATTAAAATATGGATATAAAAATATAATTGCTGTTGAAGGTACAAACATTCCCCAAACAATCGTTGATTTAACACAAAAAAAGACAATTGTTGCATTTGTGGACGGTGATAGAGGTGGAGAATTGATTGTAAAAGAACTCAAACAACGAGGTGACATTGATTTTATTGCCAGAGCCCCAATGGGAAAAGAAGTTGAAGAATTAACAAGAAAAGAAATAATTAAAGCTCTTCGAAATAAAATTCCTGTGGAAGCTTTTGACCAACAATTAGATAAACAAAAAGAAAAAAGCAAAAAGATTAGAAGATCAAAACATCATAAAAAAGTCGAAAAAGAGAAACAAAAACAAGTTGTAATTCCAGATTTACCTGAAATTTTAAAGATCGAATCCAAGAACATACAACAGACATTACGTGCAAAATTATTTGATGAAGAATTCAACCCTATCGATGAAGTTAGCGTTTCTGAAATAGCAGATAAACTACCCACATATAGTGAAAAAATAAAAGCTATTGTCTTCGATGGTCTTATAACACAACGATTAGTTGATATTTCAATTGATAAAGGAGTAATTTATTTAATTGGGGTACGAATAGCTGATTTATCAAAAAAGCCAGCCAATTTAAAGGTCATAGAAATTAATCGGATACTAATGAATAAAAAAAAGGAGAATAATGCCGATTTTTAAATAGCACTTTCATTTTCCTATTTAATGGAGTATAATTTTTATGGGATGAATTTAATTAAATCCCATATTTTAATAAGTTAGAAAATATAATTCAATTTACGTGAAGCTTGTCATGGCAGAAAAAAAAGAAGATAATTTATTGGTTCCACGCGATCAATATTTGGCTGCAGGAATACATATTGGAACACAAATTAAAACACAAGATATGATTCCTTTCATTTATAGAATTACGAGATCTGGTCTTTACGTTATTGATATTAGAAAAACCGATGAGAGACTACGGATAGCTGCTAGTTACATTTCTAGATATGATCCGATGAAAGTGTTAGTTGTTTCAGCTCGTAGATACGGACATCAACCAATAAGAAAATTTTCTGAATTATTGGGTTCCCATTTTGTAGCTGGTAGATTCGTTCCTGGTACCTTAACCAATCATACATCTTATCAATTTGTTGAAGCCGATCTAGTAGTTATCACAGATCCAAGAGCAGACAGGCAAGCTTTGAAAGAAACTGTAATAGCAAAAATCCCCACAGTTGGTTTATGCGATACAGATAATAATTCGATTAATTTAGACTTAGTTGTTCCTACAAATAATAGAGGAAAGAAAGCTTTAGCATTAATTTTTTGGCTCTTAACAAGACATGTCCTTTTTGAAAAAGGGGAGATTCAATCTATAGATGAGTTTGACGTGCTTCTTTCTGAGTTCATATCACAAATTCAAACAACTCCAGAAAGATAATTACAAAAAATCTTCAAATCCGATTTCTTCGTTTTGAAATGTAACATGTAAATGTTACTCAGTTTTTTCTGTAATTTTAAACAAATTATAAATATGATTTGGGAAGAAAGAATCTTAAGAGAACTAGATAAGAACGAATTAAGGAAATTTTGTAATCCTTTTAAAAGCAACGAGAATAACCAGACGGATTTTTTGATAATTTTAGTTTTTGTTCCAATTGTTGTAAAAAAATAAAAGTTTAATTTTTTCTTTTCAAACTTTTTAAAAATTTTATATAGATGATTCTTAAAATAGTAAAAATTGTGATTAAAATGGAAACTAATGTTGTTGATATTGAAAAAGAAAAAGAAGATCAAATCATTATTGGACAAGGAAATTTCTCAATTTATACTGTCGATAATATTTTTCGCACCTTGTTAACAACAACTCCAGGAATTAAATGCGGAGTAGCAATGAATGAAGCAGATCCTAAATTGGTTCGTTTTAATGGAACTGATGATAGATATGGCAAACTTGCAGCAAAAAACGCCTTAAACATAGGAACAAGTCACATATTTGTTATTATTATGCAAAATGCTTATCCGATCAATGTACTATCAGCAATAAAAAATGTACCTGGTGTGTGCAATATTTATATTGCTACAGCAAATCCAACTCAAATAATTGTAAGCAAAACTTCTTTAGGAAAGTCAGTTATCGGAGTTGTAGATGGGCAGGCTGTGGATAAAATTGAAAATGATGAGCAAAGAAAACAAAGAAGAGAATTGGTTAAAAAGATTGGTTACATTTTAGGATAAACTTTTTTTTATTTTTTTTAATCGGGACTCAGGTTATTTTTCCAAAAGGTGAAACAATCCAAGGATGAGGCCTTTTAAATACTCCCTTGACTATGTTTACATTATTCACTTCAATTATTTTACTATAATTATTTAATTGATGCTAAGATGAATTATAAATCGTCTATATCCACGCCTTCGGGTATATTATCAAAGATGAGAGAGTCATCTATTTCTTCTTGAATTAGGTCATCACCAATTCCATCCTTGATGGAAGCAACTGGAACATCAATAAAGCCCGATCGTAACGATTTAACCATTGCTAGAGAAATCCGAAGGACATGACGTGCAGTTTTCGCATCCAAAATGACTTCAGTGTCATTTTTTATGGCATCAATGAAATGCTTGGTACAAAGAATAAAACTGTGTTTCCAATTCGATTCCATTGAGGTATCCGAATTCCATTCTCCATTTTTATTAATCCAATAGACCCCGGGTTTTCCTGGACCGCCTGCATCACACCCAACGAACATGTTACCCGTGCAGCCTTGCACCCACGCAAGACCATTTTTCCCATGGACCTCTAATGCTTCATCACATCCATAATAGTCTGATTTAATTGGGATGAATGGAGACATGCTAACATTCCAAGTACCAAACCTCTCTCCTTTTTTCCCCTTATAAATAATAACGGATGGGCAATCAACTGGCAGAATTCCAAAAATTTTAAAATTTCCTTTCCAAGCTTGCACGCTCTTGATATTCTTAAGAAACCATTGGATGAGAGAGTGTTTATGATATCCATCATCGAAAAGCGTTGGCATTTTATAATTTTCTCGTTCAGTATATCGCCAACGCAAGGATTTCAATATTGAAACCTTCCAAGAAGATAATTGTTTGACACCTAACCACATTCTCATGTTAACGGCATAGGGTTTTCCAATCGTTTTATCCTTTACGAGTTTCATAAGCCTTTGATATGGAGGATGGAAACGAAAATTTTCGAAAACTCGAAACTTCACCCCTGCTTTATTCACTGCCTTTACGATTCTATCAAATGAACCCATAGTCAATGTAGGAACCTTTTGCAAGGAAATGTGCTTACCAGCTTCCGCTGCGGCAACAGACATCCACTCATGTTGACTGTGTGGAGTTAAAATATCAACTAAATCGATGTAATCATCCTTGATGAATTCATTAAAATCCGTATAAGTCTTCTTAACGCCAAATTCCTCTGATGCTTGTTTTAGAGCGTTTTTATCTCGATCGCAAAAAGCATACAATTCACAATCAGGATTTTTAACGTAGCCCAAGACATTCAAGGAAAATATCCTTCCCAATCCCACTATGCCAATTTTCAATTTTGATATTTTCATCAACTCGCTGACATGTTGATTTAAGCAATTAATATTTCTTCTTTTTAGAACAAATAATACTCTTATTTTATAAAATTAAAAAAAATTGATTAAACTAATTTTTCAAGCGCTTCTTTCCCTGACATGCCAATTTTAATTCCTAATTCTTCTGCCTTTTTTGTTAATTTCATCACCTTTGCTTTTAAAAGGTCATCAGGGGTAACTAGGGGTTGTTCTACAGTTCCTTCTGAAACAGTAACCGCGAAATTGAATTTATCCATAACATCAATATCGATTGCACCACAAGCAATCAATCCATGAGGACATAGTATAACTACAAATTGACCATCTTTCCAAGAGCAAGAAACTCCAAGAATATTACCAGAAACATCTGTTAAATCATACCAGTCACCGTTAGATCTTGAAATTTTTACCTTAACATTTTTATTTTCCAAGATAAAAACACCTCAAACTTTTTTAGCTATTTTATAAATTCACTTTATAACCGGATATAATTTGAGGTGTTCTTTAAATTTTTTTCTTTTCCCCATTGTTTGATTTTCCAATATTATAAATTTCACTAATTAATGAATTAATTTCATTTTCTCTTTCCGATTTTCTTTTTCTTAAGTCTTTTAAAAGATTAATAAGTTCTTCTTTTGTGTGATAAGTGACTTTACATCCATTCCAGTTCTCTTCAGTAACAATTGGTCTGCTTTTAAGCAAATAAAAATCAATATTATTTGCAATTTTAGAGTAAATTTCTTTATCTTTCTTTTGAATGCCACGTTTACTTCTCTTAAATTCTAATATTCTATCTAGTTTTTCCCCTTTCTTTAAATATATATTTTTACCCTCTATTTTGATAGGATTTTTGTTGAAATCGTTTTTAATACCATCTGGTATGACAAAATTTCCTTTAACACTTTCTAATCTATAATGTACGTAATGATCAATTTTAATATTCTCGTCAATCATTTCTAAACATTTTTTTCCTATTTTATCAAATTTATCTCCTTCTATTAGAGCTTTTTCTGATTCATATATGGGAAGATTCCATACTTTTAAATTGTCACTAAATTTTCGTCCAGCTTCTTTCTCAATACGCGTGTATCCCCGAAAGTGGGATTCAAATTCTCTTCTATTAGGGGATCTACCAGTAAAAACATAGAATCCAAGAGCCCAATTTTTAATTTCATTACGTTTCTTTTTAACTTCATAAGTAGAAGTTGGTAATATTACATATTCTTGTTTACCAATTTCTATTTTTTCTAAATTACCCAGATTGAAATTCAATTGTCGTGCTTTTCCGATCTTAATTGTTGTATCCTTACTTGTTAATATTTGTTCAGCTCTAATTTTAAAATTTTTTAGTTCTTGGCTTGTCAAATTATTTTTGACGAAGTCATGAATTTCTGTGAATTTTTTAAAATTGATTCCTCTCTTATTGCTTAGGGCGTCATAATAGGCTGAATGGTGGATTTTAATCAAATTACAAAATTTTTCAACCGGGAGATGTGATTTCAATCGTAAATCTTTTAAATATTGACCTAATTTAGGGTTTTGTATAGAGAATTTATCGAATTTATCAATTTTTGGAATAATTTCATGTAATTTACCATTTTCAATATGTTTAATGGAACTATAACTCCATAACCACGTTGTAATATTTCTTTATCTAAGAATCGTTGGAAATTAATTTTAAGCTCTTTTATGGGTTCAACAGATTCATCGAGCTTAGGTTTAATATTAATTTCTTGCTCTATTGGTTTATTTCGTATTCGTTCTTGAATAATTGGAACCTTACATTCTTTTAAAAAGTCGTTATGAGTCCTACCGTATTTTTCTTCATTTGTATAAAATCCCTTTAAACCCAATTGTCTTATAACCTTGGCTGATGGAGCTTTTCCATATTCATTAAAATAATTAATAACTTTCTTTTTAGCTTCTTCACGAGCCCCTTTAAGCTCATATTCGGAAGTTGGGAGGACTATATGATCTCTTTTACCGATTTTTATTCTTTCTAAATTATCAATGTTGAAATTCAAATGTGCCCTACCACATGTTATTATTGTGTCCTTACTCGTTAATATTCGTTCAGCTTTAATTTTAATCTCTTTTAATTCTTGACTTGTAAGACTATTTTTGATGTATGTTAAGTCAGGAATTTGGGTGAATTTTTTTAAATTCATTCCTTTCTTATCTCTTATAACTTCATGGTAAGATGTAGAATTAATATTAATCAGATTACTGAACTTATTTTTTGAGAGCTGTAATTTCTCACGCAAATCCTCAAGCAGTTTACCAGTCTCAAGATTTTTTATAGAGAATTTTTCAAAAGTGTCAACTTTATTAATAGATTCCCTTAATCTACCCTTTTCAACGGTTTCTAGCGGAACTGCAACTCCAAAACCATGATTAATAGTATTATTTTCAATAAACTTTTTGAAATTATCCTTAAGTTCTTGTCCAGATTCTGAAAATTCCTTTGAATCACTCTCTATGGGATTTTCAATAGATTTTTTTATCGACATATCCCCAATTATTTTCTTAGAATCTCCATTTTTCCTATTTAAACTCCCCATATCCTTTCCCGTTTCTTTTGCACCAACTGAAAGGGAACTTTCCAGCTTACTTCCTTTTCCTCTAGATTTAATAGATTTACCTATCTTATCTACACCTTGACTGACTTTTTTGACACCCTTCCTGATTACACCATCGATTTTTCTTGCGGCAGGTCTTAATCCTTCATTAATTTTAGAACTCAACTTACGTTTTTTTTTAGTTCCTCTAGGAGCAAAACCCATTGTTATTAAGAGTCTTTGCCAGAAAGATAATTTCTTTTTCTTTGGTTTCGGTGGTCGTGGTTTTGGTTTTGGAGAGGCCTTTGAAAGTCGTCTTCCTGGAATTAGAGGTCCTCTTGAGCCTGTGTGTGGTGCTGCACCTGGTACCATTTTGGGTTTATCATTTTGTTCCTCTGGAGGTTTATCAGTGGGTTTATCTTTTTCGGGTTCCGGAGGTTTTTCATCTTCGGGTTCCGGTGGTTTTTCATCTTCGGGTTCCGGTGGTTTTTCATCTTCGG
>JABXJV010000074.1 GCA_013375355.1 Candidatus Helarchaeota archaeon | reverse complement strand
GCACAAATATCAAGAATCAATTCATTGGGTTGAGGATCCAAAACATGTGTTACAACTGCAGAAGATTTTGTCTGAATATAATAAAGACCCTTTTTATAGCTTTTAATCCGTGTTACTGGTTTTTTTGATCTAATAACCTTTATTATTTCGGGAAAGTTAGGATCCTGCTCTAAATCCACACTATTATTTTTTAGAATTTCAATTAGTTTATTTATTTGAATTTTTAAAGTATTTGCTCGAAGATAAACTTGAGGAATTTTATTATTTTCTTCCAAAAAGGCGATTACAGATTCCTTATCTAATAGTTTTTCTAAATATTCGATATACCAATTTGGATGAAAATATTTGAAACTTAATCGTTTACTTTCAATTAATTGATCTTCTATTTCTCCTAAACCAATTTTTTCAATACTTTTTAATAAAGCATTAACGAATTTAGATTTCTTTTTTCCAAATTTTTGTTTAGTAATTTCTACTATTTCATTAGTTATTTGTGCTGGAACTTTATCCATAAATTTTATTTCATATACACCAACTCTCAACAAATTTTTTATTGTCAATTTAATTCGCTGAAATGAACTTCTATCTTTTAAAGAATACTTAATAATTTCATCAATACCATTAAGCTTTCTTATAATTTCAAAGGTTAATGCATGAATTGCCCCTCGGATCTTCCAATCTGTGATTTTATATTTTTTAATTATTTGTTTTATGGCTTGGCGTTCAGAAAAGTTGTAATTTTCAATTGAATCTAAAATTTCGCCTACTACCAATTCCTTATTAACAGCCAATTGGCATCCTCTGTTTAAAATATTTACGAAGACCTATTATACCTTCAATATCGAGAAGGTTTAATTGATTTTTAGTATACATTATTATCTAATATCTTATTAAATATTAAATCAACCATTTATTCAAAAAATGATTTATTTATATAAATCAATAAATAAAGTTGATATTAAATTTAATTATCAGCACGGATTTAATTTTCCTTCAGTCTTCAGAAAATTTATATAATTTAATTAATTAGAAGAATTGGTGGATTTCATGCGTAATAAATCAAAAAACTTATTGAAGATAGAATTGAAGAGAATAAGAAACAGACAGAATCCCCACGTTTTTAACATTCAAGATCATAAAAGAAGATTGAAATTAAGGAAGACTTTTTGGCATAGATTTAAGCTGAAAAAGCCTGAATAGTAATTATTCTTAAAAATTAATTCATAAATTTAATATCGAGTTTTTATTAATGACAAACTTTTTTGAATTTATTCAAGTTTTAAGAGAAGTTACTAATAGTCAAATAAAAACCAACGATTTTGATCAATGTCTAATAACTGGTCCAAGTTACGTAATAAAACAGAAGAGAAGAAAAATAAAAAAAGCTATTCTTACTATTGACTTGAATAAGACAGTTCTAATTGAGGCATTAAAAAGTAAAGTAGATTTAATATTAGTTTATAACTTCGAAAATTTAGAAAAAATTAATTTAATAGATGAAAATTTGGAAAAATATAAACATATTATAGAAAATAACATCCTCATTTATAAAATACCAGAGAGCTGGACCTATTCGAAAGGAGGATTGAACGAAACTTTAACTGAAATACTTAAATTAGAAATAGAAGGTGTTTTTCAAATAAAAATAGGGAAAAATTTCCAACCTTATGGGCGAATTTGCTCTCCTTTTAAATCTCAAATAAGGTATTCTTTATTTTTGAACATGATTTCAGATAAATTAGGATTAAAAAATTTTCAATATCTTCTTGTAAATGACACTGATGATATCGTCAAAAAATGCATTTTGTTAGTAGGGAAAAAAACCCAACTAAATTGGTTAAAAAGAGCAAAAATGAAGGATATTGAATTATTTCTAGGAAATGGTTTAGATTACTCTCTTGCACGCCATGCGGAATCTCTTGAAATAAATTTCATTGATCTAACTTACAATTCAATTTTTCTTGGTTTAAGCAGGTTATCAAAAGTTTTATTATTAAAATGTCCTGATGTTGAATTTATTGATGTAAGATCCCCTTTACCACTATTTTTTTTCTCTAGGTAACCATCTACCTAATTTTTCGAATACTTCTGAATATCTTTCTGCCCTATCACGGTTTTGTTCTATTTCTTCCATTGATAATTTTCTTAAAGTTGCGGCAGGTGCTCCTTGAATAAAAACCCGGGCTCCAACAACTTGACCAGATGTGACAAGTGTGTTTGGCGCTACTAATACTGTCTCACCAATAGTAACGCCGTCGAAAAGTATAGAACCTGTCCCAACTATAGTATAATCACTTATAAGACAACCATAAATAGCACAACAGCTCTCTATTGTTACATAGTTACCTATATTTGTTGGAGTATTAGCCATGTGGGCATGTATTAACACACTATCTTGAATATGAGAAAATTCACCAATTTCTACTCTTGCGAAATCCCCTCTAATAATACAACCCGGCCAAATACTAGAGTTCGCTCCTATTTCAACATCACCAATTAAAGTAGCCAATTCACTTACATATGCAGTTTCATGGATTTTAGGTTTCTTACCTTTTAATTCAATTAGAGGCATCCAAAATCACTCTCATAATGATTATTTTATAATACAATTTAATTTTTACTTTTATTAGATTTAAACATTAAAATTAATACTTTAAAAGGTTAATTAAATATTATAGAATTTATAATTTTAAGAATCAAATTCTAGCTTAAAATTATTTATAGGAAGTGAAAACTATCGGGAAAAAAGTCGAACTAGTATGTCCAGCTAAAAATATGAAAGCTGTAAAAGCTGCACTTCCTAATGCCGATTCTATTTATTTTGGTGTTAAAAAATTTAATATGCGAATGAAAAGTGAAAATTTTACAATTGAAGAAATGAAAGATGTTGTTAGAATTTGCCATGAACATTCTATTAAAGCATATCTTACTTCAAATATTTTAATTTATGAAAATGAGTTGAAAGAATTAAAAGAACTTTTAGATGCTGCAAAAACTGCAGAAATAGACGCTGTAATTGTTCATGATTTCGCATCTATTCAAGCAGCAATAGATAGAAAGATCCCTTTTCATGTTTCGACCCAGTGCAACATAACAAATTCTATTGCAGCTAAATTTTATGAGTCTTTGGGTGCATCCAAATTAATATTAGCAAGAGAATGTTCT
>JABXJV010000073.1 GCA_013375355.1 Candidatus Helarchaeota archaeon | reverse complement strand
TTTTTTTTGTTTTTTGCTGAACACTTGAAGATGGTAAGGTTCTAAAAAAAGGATATTCTGAGCTATACCATTCATCTAAAAGTCCATAATCTAGTAATTCATGAAATAATTTTGATGCTTTTTTTAAATTTTCCTCCGAATCTTTTCTGCTAACAAAATAAAATTCAAATAATCCAGGCATTATCGGGAGGAGAGAATATCTTTTTCCCGTTTTTAGAATGGTTCCCTTTTCAGCCATTTTTTCACAGATTTCAGTTACTTTTTCAAGAGGGATACCTGTAATTTTTGAAATCTTCTTAACACTTTTTATTTCTATCATCGGTTCTTTAAAAATAGATAGGATCTTTGCTTCTTCTTCGGTTGGGATTATTATTTTTAAAAAATCTATAACTTTCTTATGTTTTGGAAGCTGTAAAGGCCAACTTTTATTCATATTTCTTCGAATTAAATCATAAATGTCATCTGACATTAAAATGCACCTTAAAGTTAATTTTATTTACTTACTATTGAAAAAATACAATATTATCCTTATAAAAATAAAGTAATTAAGATGAAAATGTGGAGTTAGTTAAGGAGATTACTAATCTTTTTAAAAAGATCCTCTTTTCCTAATTTTTCTAATTTCTTTTTCTCTATAATAGGGACTTTTATTACACCAGGTAGATGTCTCTTATCTTCAGTAATAAACAAATTAGGTGATGGTATGACTTGTGAGATGCTTTCAATTTGTTGAATTTTCTGATAAATAACCTTTGTCTTTTCGTCTCTAGAACCAAGTCCAGTAATAATTTTAATATCTTCAGAACTAGTGGTAACTTCTTCTTTTGAATCTTCATCCTCTGTTGTAATAGCATCAAAAAGTGCTTTTTTAGGCCAAATTGCCTCTAATCCTAAATTCATAAATATTTCGTTAATATCATTTCGAAGGTCATCTAATTTTCCCTTTAACTCATTAATGTAATCTTCATCTACTTCTAATTCCCAAGTATATATTTCAACTGGTTTTTCTATTTGACTTGAAAAGAAATTTTTGAGTTTTTTATAAATTTTCAAAGAGGCATCCATTTTACCGTGTTCATATGAGTAAATTGTTTTTCTAGATACGCCAACTTTTTCAGCTAATTCAGATAAAGAAAACTCAAGTTCTGAACGTTCATGTTCAAAACTAGATTCGTTTATTTTTACGAAAAATCCTCCTCTTCTAGCATAAATATAAGGAATTATATCATTAAGGACGAGATCTTGGAATGTACTAAAACTTAAGGTTGGAATTCCACTTTTATTATATACTACACCATTTTCCATTTCTTTATGTTTATTACGCTCCCCAATTAAAACAGGTGAGCCAGTAAACATATTAGAAATAAGTATCAATTCATTTTTTTGGCTTTGTTTAAAATTATCAACATTTAATAAGCATTTAATAAATAATAATCTCTCCCTTCTCGCTGTTAAATCAAAACAGCTACTCTTACTCTTAAAACCTTTAGAAGTGATATATCCAGATCTAACTAATGTATTTTGAACATTTTTTACTAATTCAGTTTGTTGTATGCTCATTAATGCTTCACTAACTAATAAAGAGTATTTATACACTAAAAAAATTTTTTATAATTTATGAAAAAATATTTCGGAAAATCTTTTAAATAAATCTTCAAATTTATAATAGATTTTTTTATTTAAATAACAAATTAAAATAATTGTTTATAGATCTAAATATTTTTTTACATCGATCTATCTTTGTAATTAAATCTAATCATATCGACGAAATTCGTCATCTATTTGAGAAAAATTGACTGTTTTTTGGAAAAATTAAACAATAAGTTACTCTTTAAATCTAGATTTTTGAGAAATTTTATAGGATATTATTTAAAATTGTATGATATAAAAGAATTAAGATTTAATCTTCATATACTATTTAGAAAAGTGTGTATAGTATGAAAAAAAGTAACTTAATGTTAGTATTTACACAGATTTTGATAATTTCAACAATTCTTCTAGTTAGATTTTCGAACAAACCAATTTTCCTACCTTTTAGGAATAAATTCCCCCTAAATTCAACGATTTCCATAAAAGAAAAACCTGTTGTAATAAGGGATAATAATGGATTTGCCATCTGCACGGAAGACAGTATTCAAGAAACTCCTCAAATTTGCAGCGACGGCGAAGGAGGCGCAATTATCACATGGGTGGATTGGAGATATATAAGTCCTGATATTTACGCGCAGAGAGTCGATTCGAGTGGAGGTGTAGTGTGGGAAGTTAATGGAACGGCAATCTGCACGGAAGGCGTTACTCAAGAAACTCCTCAAATTTGCAGCGATGGCGAAGGGGGTGCAATCATCACCTGGAGGGATTGGAGAAACGGAAATACTGATATTTACGCGCAGAGAATCAATTCGAGTGGAGGAGTAGAGTGGGATGTTGATGGAATGGCTATCTGCACGGCAAGCAATAATCAAGATACTCCTCAAATTTGTAGCGACGGCGAAGTGGGTGCAATTATCACATGGACGGATTGGAGAAACAGAAATGAGGATATTTACGCGCAGAGAATCAATTCGAGTGGAGACATAAAGTGGGATGTTGATGGAATGGCAATCTGCACAACAAACGATAGTCAACAAACTCCTCAAATTTGCAGCGATGGTGAATTGGGTGCAATCATCACGTGGAGCCATTGTATAGGCGGACCTAATTTTGATATTTATGCGCAGAAGATCGATTCCAACGGAGATGTAAAATGGATGGATAACGGAACTGCAATTTGCATGGCAAACAATACTCAACAGAAGCCCCAGATTTGCAGCGACAAAGCGGGAGGTGCAATCATCACGTGGGAAGATGGGAGAATAGTCCCTTCTACACATATTTACGCGCAGAGAATCAATTCGAGTGGAGATACCAAATGGATCACAGATGGGGTGAAAATTTGTAATGCAAGCCCCTGGAGTAAAAGAGATCCTCAAATTTGTAGCGACGAAGCTGGAGGCGCAATCATCACGTGGCAAGATTGGAGAGATGCAGGAATTAATCTTGATATTTATGTACAAAAAGTCAATTTTAGTGGAAATGTAGAATGGACAGATGATGGAGTGGCAATCTGTATGGAAAACGATCTTCAACAAAATCCTCAAATTTGCAGCGACGGTGCGGGAGGCGCAATTATCACGTGGGAAGATTATAGAACCGGCTCTAATTGGGATATTTATGCACAGAAAATTAATTCTAGCGGTAAGGTGGAATTTACACTCGATGGAGTGATAATATGCTCGGTAAATACTGACCAAAATATACCTCAAATTTGTAGCGATAGTAATGGAGGAGCAATCATCACGTGGCAAGACAAGAGAGACGGAATTTTGAATGATATTTATGCTCAGCTTATAGTAAATGATAGTAATCCTACTTCAAATCATCCCATAGATATTCAAACTACACCATCAGGTTTAGAAGCAATTCATTGGAGACTTTATGATGATCATGGTGCAGGAAAATACAGAGTCTGGGTAAATGACAACAATAACAATTATTATGAATGGATTAAGTGGACCTCATGGGATAACAATACGTATGTACTCGTACCCATTAATCGAACTGCCTTAGGGACATTTAATTATACCATCGAATATTGTGATTATTATAATCAAACTGGAATTTCTGATACAGTTATTGTAAAAGTTACAAAAATTCCTAAGGAATTGCCTTCAATTCCAATCGGAATAGAAGGACGAGATATTTTTGACATTTTATCATCGCCCCCCGGTTTAGGAATCGCTATAGGTATCATTGCAGCGTTTTCTATAATAATTACGATTTTAATCAAAAATAATAAAACAATAAAACAAAAGGATAAAACGATCCAAGAGTTACAGCATAAAATTAGTAAAACACAGCCTTCTAAAAAAAGTTAAAAAATGCTTCTTAAAAAAATATAGAGCGATTAATTCTCAAAGTCCTCTTTTTTTTCTTATTTTAAACGGGTTTAACGCAAATTTAATTTGCGCTATGTTTATTACCATTTTTCTTATTGAAAAAAACTCACTAGAATTTGGTTGATAATATAGAAATTTTAAAACAAATCGGAAGGTTCTTTATAGGTTCCAAAGACTCCTACTAAAACTTCTCGGATCTCGCCTAAGGTCGCGTATGCATGAGCTGCGTCTATTAAATATGGCATTAAATTTGTATCAGACTTTGCTGCCTCTTCCACTTCCTTCAGAGTTCTCTTCAATTCCTTATTATCTCTTGTCTCTCTTAACTTTTTTAAACGTTCATGCTGTAATTTTTCTACTTCAGGACCAATCTTCAGCAATTCTATATTAATTTTATCATCACCCTCGATTTGGTAGTCATTTAAGCCTACAATGATACGTTTTTTTTGTTCAACTTGTCTTTGATATTTATAAGCTGCTCTAGCTATTTCTAGTTGAAAGAACCCTTTATGTATGGCTGGAATAACTCCTCCTAATTTTTTAATTTTATTGAAATAAGCATAGGTTTCCTTTTCCATTCTGTCTGTTAATTGCTCAATAAAATAAGAACCGCCAAGTGGGTCAATTGTATCAGTTATACCACTTTCATGAGCGATTATCTGCTGAGTTCTTAAAGCTAATCTAACCGCATGCTCTGTTGGTAACGCTAGAGTTTCATCGAAAGAGTTTGTATGAAGTGATTGGGTACCTCCTAAAATGGCAGCTAATGCTTGTAATGTTGTTCGCATGATATTATTTTCAGGTTGTTGTGCTAATAATGAAACTCCTGCTGTTTGAGTATGAAATCTTAACATCATAGATCTTGGGCTTTCAGCGCCACGTTTTTTCAATTCTTTTGCCCATATTCTGCGAGCTGCACGGTATTTAGCAACTTCCTCAAAGAAATAATTGTGAGCGTTGAAAAAGAAACTTAATCGAGGAGCAAATGAATCAATATCTAAACCACGTTTTATTGCAGCATCTACATAACACAGACCATCAGCTAATGTAAAAGCTAATTCTTGGACCGCAGTAGAACCTGCTTCCCGTATATGATATCCTGAAATAGATATAGTATTCCATTTTGGAAGTTCTTTTGAACCAAATTCGAAAGTATCAATAATTAATCTCATTGAAGGTTCGGGAGGAAAAATCCAAGATTTTTGGGCAATATATTCTTTTAATATATCATTTTGTATAGTTCCACGAAGTTTGCGTCTATCTACTCCTTGATTTTCTGCAGCGGCAATATAAAATGCCCAAACAATAGCTGCAGGACCATTAATTGTCATGCTTGTACTTACTTTTTCTAGGGGGATTCCATCAAATAATGTCTCCATATCTGCCAAAGATGAAATGGCAACTCCACAACGCCCGACCTCCCCTAATGACATTTCATGATCCGAATCATATCCATAAAGTGTTGGAAAATCAAAAGCTACTGACAAACCAGTTTGACCATTTGCTAATAGATATTTAAATCGTTTATTTGTGTCAATACTAGTACCAAATCCAGCAAATTGCCGCATTGTCCATAACCGCCCTCGATACATAGTGGGATATACACCACGAGTGAATGGAAATTCGCCAGGAAGCCCTAATTTATCTAAATAAATATCCTTAGATTCTTTAGTGGGCATGTATAAACGATCAATCTCAATATCTGAAAGTGATTCAAAACTTTCACACCGCTCTGGTTTCTGGTTTAATGTATCTTTTAGGGTGGTTTCTTCCCATTTTTTCTTAGACTCTTCCAATTTTTTCAAAACCTTTCGTAAAAAGTATTTTATTACTATATTAAATGATAATAAAAATTTAATAAAGATTCTTTGGTAGATATTTATTATTTATCACTAAATAATAAATTATTTAAACTAGAAAAATTGAAAATAGATTTAAAAAGTTGGTTGGTCAAGAAAATGGAAAGAAAAAGAATTAGATTTCTCATGGCCAAGCCCGGTCTGGATGGTCATGATAGAGGAGCGAAAGTAGTATGCATGGCTCTAAGGGATGCTGGGATGGAAGTTATCTACACCGGTCTACACCAGACTCCTGAACAAGTCGTTGAAACCGCCATACAAGAAGATGTCGACGTTATTGGTTTATCAATACTCTCTGGTGCACATATGACATTAGTTCCTAAAGTTGTAGAACTAGCAAAAGAGAAAGGAATTGGAACTGTAATGATCTTAGCTGGTGGAACTATTGTGTTACCAGAAGATGTTAAAAATTTAAAAGAAATAGGAGTTAAAGAAATATATGGACCTGGTTCACCAACAAAAGAACCAGTAGATTTTATTTATAACGCTTTTCCTGAAAGACCTCGACCTAAAAGTTGAATTATATAAATTAAACTATTTATTATATTTATCATTTGCAAATGAAATAACAAAGAAATATTTCTTTGCAGTCTTTAACTTTATTGAACAACTCCTACCTAAAGGAAGGAGATTTGTGCTCCCCAAGACCACCACTTCGATGCCCTGTGGACAACACCTGACATTTCTCTGCCAGCTCTCGCAAGTTATTTTACTTCCCGTGCGAACTGTTTTCGGGAAGGATGATCACTCATCAGTTTACTATTACTTAAAAACATATTTAAACGAAACAGATTTAATGAAAAATGAAAAAACTG
>JABXJV010000072.1 GCA_013375355.1 Candidatus Helarchaeota archaeon | reverse complement strand
TTTAGCTCCATTTCTAGAACAGGAGGGTGCAAAAGTAGTGGCAATTTCAACTATAAATGGGGGAATATATAATGAAGATGGGCTAAATATAAAGACTTTAATCGATCTAAAATTACAATTTGGAGACGATTTAATAAAAAAATATGAAAAAGCAGAACAAATACCAAAAGAAAATCTATTTGAATTACCTGTTGATATTTTAATCCCTGGAGCAAGACCAGATGTCATTAATAAACGAAATATCAGCAATATTAAGGCAAAATACGTAGTTCCAGCTGCAAATATACCATTTTCCCCTGAAGTCATCCCTTTATTTAATGAAATCGATTTTCAAGTAATTCCTGATTTTATTGCCAATTCAGGAGAAGTATTAGCATCAGCTAAAAGATTTGCTGCTGTAGATGCTAATGCTATTTATGAGCATATAAAGAAAGAAATTGGAAATAAAATTTCAAATTTATTTACGAAATCAAAAGAAAATAATATTTCGATTTATGATGAAGCTGTTCGATACTGTACAAAAGCAATTTTAAGAAAATTTAAAAGAAAAGCAAAAAAAAGGAAAAAATATTCTTTATAATGGCACGACAATATGAGTTGATGTTCTATCTACACCTTCTGTTTGATGAATCTTTGATAAAACTACCTTAGCAATAGATTCCAGATCTTTTACTTCTACTTTTGCAATTATATCAATTTCACCTGTTACGGTATAAGCTTCTTTTACTTCAGGTATTTGATTTAATGCTTTAATTACAATTTCTACAGAGCCAGCCTTAACTTTCATTAAAATAAAACATAGGGTCAATTTGAAAATCCTCCTTTTATTTATTTGTTATCTTTTATTTTTAATATATATTAATTTTAATAAAAAAATCGTATAAAATATGGAGTTTAGTTAATAACAGTAATTTTTTAGTTAGGAGATACTAATTTGGATGTAAATATTCGATTAACCAGTGGTCAAACTTTCGATCTTGCCAAATTTGAATTTTCTGAATTTAATGAAGAAACAAAGAAAGAAATTGATAAAAATCTCATGAAACTAGCTGTTAAGATTTTTAATATTGTAGTCACATTTGGTCCAAAAGTTATTGAACTTGATTGTGAGGATAAAGAATTACAATCTTACCTTATTCATTCCTTAAATTTAATCCTTCAAATGAAATTTACTTTTAAAAAATTGGGTGGAGGGGTTCAAATTTTACCAAAATTACCATTTTCCAGAGAAGAACAGAATTTTTTAAGATCTAAAATTAAACATTTAGGGACTTTTGGAGATCAAGTAGGAATTGGAATTGATATTGGTGGCCATTCGATAAAAGCTGTTTGTATTGATGGCAATGGAAATATAATTGAGCGATTAGAAGCGGATACAAAGAAACAAGAAGGATATCGGGTAGTGATTCAACAAATAATCAGCTTAATCAAAGAATTACTAGAATTAGTAAAAGATAGAAAGGTCATAAGTATTGGTGTGGGTATTCCTGGCGGAATTGGACCTATTTTTGTAAGAAAAATGATCATCATGGAAGATTGGAAAGATGTAAATTTACGAGCTGAAATTGAAAATGCGATTGGGATTCCTACTTTCATTGAAAATGATGCAAATGTCATGGCTTTAGGAGAAAAAGAAATTTCAAAAATTGAAGGTAATTCCGTTGCCCTTGCTCTAGGAACTGGTGTAGGAGGAGGTATTATAATTGATGATAAGATTCTACATGGAGAAAATTATTTTGCGGGTGAATTGGGGCATATTATAATCGATGATTCTGAAAATGCAAGACTTTGTGGTTGTGGAAATAAAGGGTGTTTACAAGCCTATGCATCAGGAACTGCAATAGCAGAAATAACCCGTGAAGAAATATCAAAACATAAAACAATAATAACTGAACTTATTGATAATGATATACAAAAAATAACTGCTAGAATTGTGGCTAATGCCGCCAATCAAGGAGATATATTTGCAATAGATATTTTTAACATAGCTGCGGAAAGTTTAG
>JABXJV010000071.1 GCA_013375355.1 Candidatus Helarchaeota archaeon | reverse complement strand
TTCTTTTGTAAAATTAACTTTTTTCACAGTCATATATCCCTTTAACACATTAATATGCAAAAAAGTCCGCGGACAACTAGCCCAACAAAGTCCACAATGAATACATTTATTTTCATCAACAGTGGGTGTTTCTTCCATTGTGATTGCTTTTACTGGACAAATACTAAAGCATGCACCACATCCACAACATAATTCCTTTTCAACAATAGGAATTATTGGTTCCAGTGGCACTTTATAAGTTGTGACGGAAGATAATTTTAAAAAAATATTACCATTTTCTTCAGACATAATAATTTTTGGCTTAAAACTTAATTCAGAAGTCCCTTTTTTAATTTCTATTAAATTATCTCCCATTAATTCACCAAGGGCTTTATAAACTTCAAATTCTGTAATTTCGGTGTTTTCGATATTTTCAGGGACGGATAAATAGCCATTTTTTTTAATTAATAATAAAATTCTTTGCTTTTTTAACTCGATATCATAAATTTTATCAATAATTGAATCTAATTCTAGAGGAGAAATGCGACCGCTATTCAGTATAACTTTTTGATTTTCTAATAAATTTTTTATCTTAAAACTTGTTGCTGCTTCGCAAACTGCATTAAATGTCTCTTTATCTACTTTTTCCAAGGGATTCACCTAATTCTTTTACACCCCTTTTGGTTGCTTTCCAAAAGAATTTCTATTAGACTTTGCCTTTTTTCTAACAGAATTTGGGTTTTTAAGCTTTTACACGTATTGGATTAGGACCTAATTTTTGCAAGTGAGCAATCGTATCCTCTACCGCTTCCACAAACCTGTTTACTTCAGCTGCACTGCACTGGTAAAGATTGACTCTATCTCCACCCAAGCCGGATTTATCGAGGACCCTTTTTATGAATTGAATTCTTTCATTAGCCCTAATGTTACCATCTTTGAAATCACATTCGCCAAAGTGTCATCCGACAACCATAACAGCATCTGCACCGGCTCGAATCGCATGCATTATATGGGCAATATCTACGCGTCCTGTGCATCTAAGACGAATTATTTTTACACCAGTATTATATTTCATTCGGCAGGTTCCAGTTAAATCAGCAGCAGAATATCCTCACTTATCACATGCAAATAGGACCACATTGTATTTTGGGTCCATATAATTACCTTCTTATTCATCACCTTTTAATAATTTTTAACACCCCCTTTGGTTGCATTCCAAAGGAATTTCTATTAGATTAAATCTTTTTTCTAATAGAATTTGGGCGTTTAAGATTGGGTTTCTTCTTTTAACATAGCCGCAACTTGATTATCAATTGTCTCGTCCCTATAGTATCTAAGACTTAAGGCACGCGCAGGACAACTAGCAACACAAATTCCACAGCCTTTACAAAGCATTTCATTTACTTCGGCAATACCTTTTTCATTAATGGTAATCGCACCATATGGGCAATTCCTTTCACAAGTTCCGCAGCCAACACAGAGTTCTTCAATAACATTTGGATTAATAAGCTCTAAAAGAAATCTACCAGCCAAGACGAAGTCTGTAGCTGCAATTGCCGCGGCTTTCGCTGTTGATACCGAATATGGTACGTTTTTTGGACCATGGGCAGCTCCACAGATATATACCCCGCTGACTTTAGTTTCTTGTGGACTTAAGCATCCATGAATTTCTTTTAAGAATCCACTAGGTGCTTTATCAAGCCCTAAAAGATCCACTATATTCTTTGTAGAATTTGAAGGTACCATTGCTACCGATAAAACAACCATATCAAACTCTTCCTTAATTACCTTTCCTTGAAGAGTATCCTCGCCACGTAGTATAAGATTATTAGTCTCTGGATCTTCTTTAACTACTCCAATTTTTCCACGAACGAAGCGTATATCGGGATTCTGACCTCGTATTCGAGAATAATATTCTTCTTGATCTTTGTCAGCAGTTCTAATATCAATATAGAAAATGGTAAGTTCCATATTGTCAAATTCTTGCATGAGTAACTGGGCGTTTTTTATTGCAACCATGCAACAGACTCCACCAGAGCAATACGCATTACTTTTGGTATCGCGGGATCCTACACATTGAATCATTGCAAGTTTTTTTGGAGATTTTCCATCACTCGGTCTTAAAATATGTCCGCCTGTAGGACCCGTCGGACTTAACATACGCTCTAGTTCAATTTGAGTAATAACATTTAGATATTTTCTGTATCCGTATTCTCCAGTTGGATCATAAATATCATAGCCCGTAGCAATAATGATTGCACCTACTTCAAGTTCAACTTCTTCAGGTTCTTGTTCATATTTTATTGCCCCAGCTAGACAATTTTTTTCACATTGTTTACAATCTATACAGTATTCTTTTGTAATATATGCAACCTTTGGGACTGCTTGTGGAAATATAATATTTATTGCCTTTCTAGTACCTAGTCCATAGTTGAATTCATTTGGTATTTGTACGGGACAAACCTCCATACATCGACCACAACCAGTGCATATTGTTTCATCAACATATCTAGCTTTTTTCTTTAGTTTAACTTTAAATTGTCCTGCATTTCCTGAAATATCTTCAATTTCTGTATAAGTATGAATTTGAACGTTCGGATGTTTTCCGACTTCAACCATTTTTGGGGCCAAGATTCAGATTGCACAATCGTCTGTAGGAAATACTCGATCTAATTGAGCCATTTTTCCGCCTATGCTTGGAGATGACTCAATTAAATAAACTTGAGTCCCAGTATTCGCAACACCTAGTGCTGCCGAAATTCCACCTATTCCACCACCAATGACCATCACCGATTTATATACGTCCATCTCTTTTATTGGAACATCTTCCATTTGGTTAGCTCGTGCTATACCACCCTTCATTAATTGTATAGCTTTTTTAGTTGCAGCTTCGGGATCCTTCGCATGAACAAAAGAAACTTGTTCTCGTAAGTTTACCATCTCAAAGAAGTATTTACTTATTCCTGCTGATTCAAGAAGGGCTCTGTAAGTTGGTTCATGAATTTTTGGGGTACAAGCACCAACTACAATTCGGTTAAGTCCGAGTTTCTCAATATCTTCCTTAATCATGTTTTGTGGGGTAGAGCTACACATAAAAGCCTCTGTCTTAGATACAATCACATTTGGTTCGTTTTCCAAGGCTTTCGCTACTTTCTCAACGTCGACTACGCCTCCGATGTTCACACCTCAGAAGCATACATATACACCAATGCGAATTTCATCTTGCATTTAAGCCACCTTTTTTTACATCACTCCATTTCAAAATTTTAAAATAATATTTACTTCTATTGTCCAATTAAAGCTCGTTTAGCTCTAAAAATTACTCTATCTCTATCACAGTTTTCTTCTATAGCTAAAGTTATAAGCAATTTCAAAATCTTACCGCCCTTGAGCTCAAGGTCAGTCATAATTTTTTTTGCGAAATCACGAATTTTGGGATCAATTTTTGATTTAGCCATTTAGAACACAGTTCATCTTTTTCCAATAATGGTAAAATACTATAAGGTTTAAAATATTATCCAGTATTGTGGATTTCAAGAAATTAATATAAAAAATGGAGGAAAGTTTTATAATGAAATATTTTTCGAAACAGTATTTTGATTATTATCTTCTATTTTTAATTGGATCGATGTAAGATCTGAACTAAATTTATCATAGGAGATATTTATTAATTGATTGGAATCCCATTTAATTTTTCCTAACATTTTTGGAGGCATTTCAAAAAATTCTTTAATTCCTGTAATTTGTATAGTTACTCCTTCGAAATTATATTTAGAATTATTTTTTAAAGATAGATTTATGATATTACCATCAATTACTTTACTTGATATTCCAATTTCCTTGCCTATTATAATTTTAGCTCCCAAAGCCTTACCTTTTTCTCCTACTGAGGGTGCAAAGAAATCAGTTTCTTCTGTTCTGCCTTTTATTATATTTATAGGTATCGTAAATTGGGTTTTTTCACTTGTAAAACTAGTAGCTTCTATCTTCAAATACCAATTATTTTCGTCCCCAATTCTATGCTTCACCCCAAGACTTACTTGTGTTTCATATAGGTAATTATGGGAAGGTTCCGAATCTTTTGGGATTTTTAAAATCAGTGTTCCATTTGTAGGTGGATTTTTAATATTCGAAACGGCCCGTTGAATTGGAGGTTTCTTTTTATTATGAACACAAGTCTTCCAGAATTCGGGACATTGGCAGATTGTGGTTATGTCTTGAATTAATTCAACTTGGATATCTCGATAATTATCAAGTGTATATTCCATCTCAATTGCTTCTTCTGGTTTGAAACTATCTTTAGAAATATTTATTGCCACCCCTTTTATTTTAACATCAATAGGATGAGAAGATATTGGTTCCGTAGCTGCAGGCTTAATAACTATTGAACCATCGCTGAAAAAATTCTCTTCCTGTTTGGTTTTATTATTAATTAGCGATAAGTTTGCTCTGATAAAATAATTAATACGTGAACCAATACTTGGAACTACGCGTCGACTGATGGGGATGTTTCTTAATCTTTTATATATACCATTCTCAAAAAGACCATTGTAAAAAATGTCACTTTTTGAGATTATTAATTCTTTCTTACAAGGACGTTTTATATATAATCGTAAACCGCCCCAAGTAATATCTATCTGTTCTTCTTCGAGTTCGTTCATATTGAACGTTGACGAACTTGTAGTAGGGATCCCAACTTTGGCAATTTTTTCTGTTTCGAGATTTACCAACATTGATTTTTCACATAAAAAAAGATTTTACTCTTGATGTGCTCGAACTACTAAATCTGCAAACAATTCCATATCAGTAAGCATAGTCTTTATTTTTTCTTTTGAACTACTGTCTAAATCTTTTGGTCTCATTAATAAAACACTTAATATATACTTGAAAATATATATCTCAATTTCTTTGTCTACTTCGCCAGACTCGCCTTTAAAATAAACAGAATCTGCATTGAAGAAATTTTCTCGCATTGTATTACAAGAACTGATAAAATCTCTGAGATCTGCTCGTAATTGCAAACCTGTAGAAATTCCGGGGACATTATGGACTATTACATTACCACTTATGTCGCTAATTATAATTTTTGCTTTGATCTCAGATAATTGCTTTTCCGCACTTTCCACATGCCTTTGTAGGTCCTTATAATTTGCTACAAGTAAATCACGAAAAACAATAGATAATTTTTCTTGGTCATAAATTGAGGTTATTCGTTCTTCAGAGTTTAAACCTTCAAAAATCTTTGGAAAAATTCCTTTCGCTTTTTGCAGGTTTGCTTCTAGAAGTTCCTTTTGATAGTCTATTGAATCATATTTATGGTAAAAGATTAAAACAGTTGGTTTTATGTTTAAATCATCAAATACTTTTTTTAACTTCTTAAAATAGTCTGATGCAATATCAAATTTGTCCGGGTCGTGCAGATCAATAATAGGAATCAATACATCGGTTTCCTTAAAAATCTCTGGCTTGGCAAGATAATCCGCTCTAAATTGATTTTGCCCTCCAAAGTCGAAAAAACTAACATTAAGTCCTAAATATGGGTGGGATCGCACTTCATACATTACAGTTGGGCGAAATGCTTTTGTTTCTTCTGGACTTTTACTTGCAAACGTTGTGGCATAGATTGAAGTTTTGCCACAACCAGAAATACCAACTAATGATATCTTCATTTTTTAGTCACTTCACTTAATGTACTTTAAAGATATTTTTAATTTTTTCAATAATCAAGAAATTATTTCTTTTTTGATTGTTTTTTCTCAAGTATTTTCTTAACATTTGCAACTCGTGAGATTATTAAACCTTTATAGTCATTTAATTGGATTAGATATTCAGTATCATCTTTAGTTCTAGGATATTCGAATTCTAGTTCCTCAAATGGATACCAAACTTTAATACTAGTTTCCCAGGATGCTACTTCAAAAAAATCTTGAACGCTTGCTATATGAATATTAACATTATCTAACGTTTCACCACTTGAATTGATTAATATGAACCTGATATAATTGTCATCTACATCTGCCTTTGATAACTTAGCCATTTTTCTTGCAGCTGCCTTTATAATATCATCCTTTGTTGCAGGCACATATTTTGGCTTTTCTATTACTTCTTTAGGGGCTTGATAGACAAATTTCCTCCTTGACCTTATAGTATAAAGACTTTGTTTTTTCATTCTAGCTAAATTTAACACTAAACGTAATTTATCTCTTTCTAAAGGTGTTGCTTCAATATATCCCGCGTCAATTGCATCTTGGAATAATTCAAAACTTATAGCACTTCGAATTATTACAGTCGAATATCCATCAGCAGAGCCAACAGATCCTACGGAGATGTCTGCACTTTCGGAAGTAAGATCAGTACAGTAATAACAAGAACTTGATTTGTAACGGTTTAATCTATGCACTCTTTCCGTAATTTCTCCCCCATTTTTAAGAAGAAAGATGAACTTACCCTTTTTAATTAAACATTTTTCAACTTCCGACCAATTTAAATTGTTATCGGTTAAGAACTTTGCCAAACCCTCATATGAAAATGAATCCATACAGAATAGTCCAATTCTAAATATATTGGCACGCATAAATAATTTTAAAAGACCAAATGGTGAATTTTGCATTTTATAAACTGAGTTGATGTTGCAAGGTGTTCCTACAAATCCAATTGAGTGGGCTCCCTTTCTTAGAGAGCCAATCAAAGGAACTACAGTTTGAGAATGACAATATATCGAGCCTGAGGATTGTAATATTTCTTCCTTTGTAGTCACATACTTCGGAACAGGTTTCCAAGGTTCCTCCTTACTTTTAAGTGTAACTACAGCACCATCAAATAACTTTGACTCAAGCCCGTAAAGTAAGATAGCAGTGACTATACCGCCATCTTGTCCTTTTATCTCAGAATTTGTTGCTCTTGCCGTATAAATAGTCCTGAACTCACCAATTAAGTCAGGTATTGTAGTAATAGTTCTAGGGCACTGATTGTAACATATACCACAACCAGAGCATTTACCAGTTAATTTTGGTCTATCAGTAACAGGATCCCAAATTAAGACATCGCAAGTAGCAACACAAGCTGAGCAATGGGTGCATACACCACTATCAACTATTTCTCGCATTAATTTTCCGAAGCTATCTTTTCTTTCTTCAGCTTCAAGGCGTTTTTGAGCATATTTGAATGATTCTAAGTAACTTTCAGTTTCGTCATCGGTGTCTTCAGTATTAGACACAATAATAACTTCCTTTTCTTGATTTTTATATGATACTAATAAATTAAAAATTTAATAATATTATTCAATATTATTATTAAATCTTAATAAGCAAAAATTGTTAAACATAATTTTTTAAACTTTTAAAAAAGATCTAATAAAATAGGAAAGTTTGGGTTTTAAACGCTTAATAAGCACTTTCTGCCTTCTTTATGTCTAATCTGAGAATGTCAGTACTTGAGACGATGCCTATAATTTCACTTGGATCATGATCAGATGCTATTGGAAGATAGCGAAAATCTTTAGTTATCATGATTTCATTTGCTTCGCTTATCTTCGTTTTTGGACTGATAGTTACAAGAGGCGAACTCATTATTTCATGGATTTTAGTAGTGCGGGGGTCTTTACCTTTTTCAATTATTTCTCTCATGATATCCCTTTCAGTTATAATTCCAACAGCTTTTCCATTTTCGGTTATTAATACGCTTCCAATCTTCTTTTTAAAAAGGATATCCAACAATGTAGCAATATTTTGATTCGTTGATAATTTCTGGACGTCCTTTATCATTATTTCGTCTACCGTTTTTTCACCCAGGTTTCTTATTTCGCCAAAGTTCGTTTCCTCTTCTTCCTCAAGCCTTTGAGAAAGGTAAATATTAATTATATCATTATGCCTGATGATACCAACCAAATGACCATCGTCTAGAACAGGAAGCTTTTTTATATCATGTTGTAAAACCATCATAGCAGCTTTTCGTATGTTATCATTAACATTAAGGACTTTTATTGGAGAGGACATAATATCCTTACATTGGATTTTATTAGGATCCGCATCACGGCGGAGAAGGCAACTTCTAATGAGTTTACGGAGAATATCGCGGTTTGTAATAATACCAATTGGTTTTTCGCCCAATGTGACTAACAAATAATCACTCTTTTCAGAATTCATTAGTTTAACTGCGTCGCTAATCTTTGCAGAGTATGAAATTGTTAAAGGATTATTATCCATAAATTCATTAACTAATATTCTTTCAAAGAAAGATTCTTCTTTAGGAATGAGTCTCTGTGGTTGAATCTCCTTTACAAGTATTTTTCGGTCAGTACTGTTTATTTCAAAAATATAATGGTTTTTTAAATCACTAATTGGATATTGAAAGACAAGTTCCTCACCAGCAAACCAAGTATCTATACTCGTTTCCCAATGACTAGTCTCAAAAAACTCTTGAACTTGTGATATTTCAATTTTAATATTGTATAGATCTTTTAAAGAAACATTCTTTACTGCAACTTTAATTTTTTTTCGATTTTCAATTAATTCAATTTTAGTTAACATCGCAATTCTTTTAAAATATTCAGTTTTATCCTCGGTTATACCAATCTTCGAAATATCAAATTGCCTTGGGGTGGAAGGAACAGAAGACCTTGACATATCATGAAATAATAAATATGCTAATTTTTCATTTTTCTTTGTTGTTGCACTAGCTAACGAACTTATTGCATCAGCAGAAATCCTGGGCAATAAAGTTTTAGAAATATTATACAATTCTTTTTCTATAACTTTTCCTTCCTTAATTATTGTGCGATCTTTCGCTGACTTTACGACTTTATATACAGCGTGTTCTTTTTGAATAAGGATATAGAGTCTATCTGCTAGAGCTTTAATCTTCGAGTATAAAGATACTAATAAGTCTGCTCCCAAAAAAGAGTAATCTTTAGGTAAACTTAACATTAAAACATAAGTTTCTGGGGTTTTTTCGTCCATTCCAGAACGACTCTTCTTTCTATATGATTCACCACTAAACTTCATTGCTAAATATATTCGGTCTCCATATTCTAGGTCAACATGATCCAAATTTTCTTGAAATTCGGTATCTAAAAACCAGATTGAGTGAATTTTGATAATTTTTTCTTGATTTTGATCTTTCTTTAAGTATTCTGGATAAGTATATAATGTTAGATGACCTCTTGCTTCATCAAAATAGCATAAAAAGATTTCATAGAGAGATTTATCCCCAGTAAGGATAGGAGTTTCTGTTAAACCATCACTTTTGGGATTGTTTTCTTTTTTATTTTGAAACAAGAGGGACCATCATATATTTTTTTGAGTGAATTCTACATTAAAATGACGAGAATATCTTCTAAACCGTTCTAGAAATTTCTTTCTGACTACTCCGACAATTTTTCCATCTTTCGTAACTGCAACTCGCTTAACTTTTGATTTATCTATTAATTCTCGGAATTCTTCAATTGAAAAGATTGGATCTTCTGCTTTTACAGATATAAAAGGTTTATACATTATGTTGTGAGCTTTATGTTCACGGGGATCTTTTTCCCTTGCAACTAAGTCCCAGATAATCCCATCAGTTATTATACCAACAATTTTATTAGCTGAATCTTTTACAAATATCGTATCAACCCATTTATCGCGCATTAATTTTGCGACTTGTGGTATAGAATCATCTGGTGAACAGTAAATTACTGTAGGTGAAGCAATAGAACCAAATGTAGAGGCTTTTTCGGAGTGCTTGGAGGACATAGTTCTTTATTCCTAATAATTATTTAATTAAATTTTCTATTAAAAATTTTGCGTACACTTAAGTATTAAAATATTTTTTTTGAATCTAACTTCTTAAACGTATGGCGTTCATCCTACAAGAATTTGCCTCTGAAAAATTACCTATTCTCTCGTAGCATTCTGCCAAGTTTTCCCAAATGGATGGATTATCAGGTTTAATATTTAGAGCTTTTCTAAAATATGAAATTGCGTCTTCAAATTTTCCTTCTTGAACATGAATAACTCCTAAATTGTTTTGCGCAACAAATTGCTTCGGATCTAATTCAATTGATTTATTAAAACATTCAACAGCTTTATCAAAATTATCTAAATTAAGAAATGCTGTGCCTAAATTATTCCATACATCAGGTTTGTTTTTTTTCTTCAAAATTTCTTCATAAAATTTTATAGACTCCTCAAACTCACCTTTTTCCATTGATTTTTTAGCTTTTTCTTCCAAAGTTTCTTCAGAGGATGAGGATTCCATACTATCGCCAAACCACAATTAATTTCGATCTTAAAAAATTTTCCAATTTCAGAAGATTTGATTCATTTTTTTTTAAGAAATTATAAAATTGCAGATACTTCAGCTTCCAAATTCTTTAAATTCAGTATCATTATCCCTAAGCTGAATTTTTTTGCATTAACAACAGAGAAAAAACCGACTTGAGGAGTTATATCTGTTAATATTATGCAATCATTATCTTTTGAACGCCAAAACCGAAGATCAGTCTCATCTGATGATAAGAATCCGATTTTTTTCATATGAGAAAAAACTTCTGCTTTTTCTTTTTCTGCTTCAACAAGAGCTTTTAGACAAACATATTCCAATTCTTCAGAAGTAATGTATTTTGATTTACTAGCTGATGCAATTTCTAGTCCATCATCCTTATTGATTAAAATACAAGCATCAGTTTTACTTTTTTTGTTAAATTGGCTACATAGATTCTGCAACCTTGTTTGTTTATCCTTTAATACTTTTTTATTTCTTATGATATTGTCCAATATTTTACCTAAGGTCTTTCGTGCCGTATTTTTAGGAATAGAACTTGAATATATTTCAACCTTTACTTTTTCCCAAACAACCTTATGTCCTTTTTTTATTTTTTTTTCAATTTGTTTTAATGTCAGTTTTTTTATATCATATTTCGTAGCAATCACGTAAATTAAGCATAACGGATTATATCGCGTTACAATCTGAAACGCCCTCCAAAATTCTAGGATAGCCAATTCGAATTCAAGAGAATTGGAGGAGTCAATTATAAATAAGAAAATGTCAATTCTGGAAAATATTTTGGATGACCAACTGTCAGTGTAATAAGCCTCAATAAATTGCTTTTGACCCCCTAAATCAAAACTGACAATATCCAAAAGATTTCTATATTTATATTTTTTAGTCTCCAGAAATTCTGTGGGTTGTAATTTTTCAATTTCTTCCCATTCTTTCCCTAAAAATACGTGTTTTATTAAGGATGTCTTCCCGGAATTCTTTAATCCCATTATTACTAATTTCATAATAACACCAAAATTAGCTTTACAGATATATTTTAAATGCAAATAAGACTATATTTTCTCGTCATTTCTAAGAAATTAAATTTATTTCCCTCAATAACTTTTTCTTTTTCTTTTCTTTAATATTACGCCATTTCCGAAGATGCTTTATTGAATTTATTGCCTCTGTTTTTTTAAGGATATTTTGGTTTACAAGAAATAATATAAATTCTGAAAGCTGGAAGGCCTTCAAGTGAAATAAATTTAAAATTACCAATTCTGCACCATCATCACTAATTATAAGTGCTTTATCATTTTTACGGCCAAATTCAATAATTGAAAGGTCTGCGGGATCCAATTCTTTATCTATAAACTTTTCTAACTTCTGGAATTTGAGAGATTGGATTGAGAAACGCTTTAAATCAAGGTAATCCTTTAAGTAATATTCATATTCTTTTGCTAATTCATGAGTAGTCCAAAGGTCACTTTCATAAATAAGATCTTTTATTCTTAAAACGCCTGACTCTTCTAAATAACGAATTTTTAACCAAGAACAAGTATCAATTATTAGCATTATATTAAAATCTATAAATAAATATATAAAGTATGAGCTATTATTTTATAGCAGTCGATAACAAATGAAACAAATAAATTTTCGATTATCAGATGAAGAATATAAACTAGTAGAAGAATTAGCTAAAGTTCTTGACAAGTCAGTACCAGCATTATTAAAAGAATTAGGAATGAAAGAGATCAACACACTAAGATTGAGATTAGCGATAGATTTATATTCAAATAATAAAATTGGGCTGAAAAAAGCTTGGAAATTGTCCCACCTTCCTTTCATTAAATTTCTTCAACACCTTAATAGTAAAAATATTGAACCAAATATTACAGACGAATTGGATGATAAAATGGTTAATCTGGCTTTAGACTTAAGATTTAACGAGATTTTTTCAGGAAAATCACGAGAAGAGTTGCGAAAAATTTTATACGGTTCTGAATAAAAATTCAAAACTTTTATTAAACTCTTTCAACGTCATTTTTTAACTAGATTTTCAGTAATGGATTTTATAGATAATTACAGTAGTAAATTTTTTAACTGATTTCCCAATCATCATCTTGAGGTTAAAACTTTGACCTATAAATTCGACAAATTTTATGGTAGCGATGATTATATAGCGGATGAAATGTTACAAAGAATAGTAAATGCTGCAATAGCTTTAGAACGACCTTTGCTTGTTCGGGGAGAACCGGGAACTGGAAAGACTTTACTTGCACATAGTATTGCAGAGGCTTTAGATAAAAAGCTCATTATATGGAACATTAAATCAACAACAAAAGCAAAAGATGGTCTATACGTATATGATCAAGTAATGAGACTTAACGATGCCCGATTTGGCGATAGAGATATTTCGGACATAAGACAATACATAAAATTAGGAAAGCTTGGGGAAGCATTTGCTTCTGAAAAACAAGTAGTTTTATTAATTGATGAAATTGATAAAGCAGATATTGAATTTCCTAATGATCTATTGAATGAATTGGATGAAATGAGTTTTTATATTACCGAGACGGGTGATGAAGTCAAAGCGAAAACTAGACCAATAGTTATTATTACTAGTAACGCTGAAAAAGAATTACCAGATGCTTTTCTACGTCGCTGCGTTTTTCATTATATTGATTTTCCTGAAAAGAAATTGATGAGAGAAATAGTCAAAGTTCACCACCCTAATATAGAAGACAAGCTATTAAATCAAGTTATAGAGAAATTTTATCACTTGAGGAGTTTAAATTATCTCCGTAAAAAACCTTCAACTAGTGAACTTATTGATTGGATTGCAATCCTTCTAAAAGCAGGCATGAGTGAAAAGAAACTTGAAGATAAAATTCCGTTTATTGGATCACTAATTAAAAAAGAACAAGATATGGATGAATATCAGAAAAAGAAAACAATTACACAACAACCAGGCAGGAGTTATTATTATTAATGTTTCTAGATTTCTTCCTTCTTTTAAGAAAACATAAAGTTCCTGTTACTATAACAGAATATTTAGCCTTTTTAAGGGCACTACCCTTAGTGGATTGTGATTTAACCAATTTTTATTATTTGGCAAGGGCATTTTTGATAAAAAATGAAGGATATTTTGATATTTATGACCAATGTTTTGCTAATTACTTTAAAGATATTCCAATGGCATTAACAATAGATGAAACGATCCTTGAATGGCTTATGAATCCTAAAAATAGAAGATATTTAACGGAAGAAGAAATAAAATTATTAAAATCTTTGGATTTAGAAGAATTAAAAAGATTATTTGAACAAAGGTTAAGGGAACAAAAGGAACGTCATAATGGAGGAGATAAATGGATTGGGACAGGTGGAACTTCACCTTTTGGTCAAGGCGGATATCATCCTACTGGAATTTCATTAGGACTCTCTCATAATTCGGGAATGGCGGTAAAATTAGCAATTCAACGTAGATACCAAAATTATCGTCATGATATTGCATTAGATATTCGCCAGATTCAAATGGCATTAAAAAAACTAAGACGTTTCAAACGTGAAGGACGAGAAGAGGAATTAGACATTGACGAAACAATAGATGAAACCTGCAAAAATTGTGGTGATATAGAATTAATCTTCAGACCGGAAAGGAAGAACCGTGTGAAGATTTTACTTCTAATGGATGCTGGGGGGAGTATGGACCCTTATGCTCATACCTGTAGTCAACTTTTTTCAGCTGCTTATAATGTGAAATTTTTTAAAGATTTCAAATATTATTATTTTCACAATTGTGTTTACACCTATCTTTATAAAAGTATAGAACAAACTGAAAAATCTAAAATTGCCACTCAAGATATTATGCGAAAATATGATAAACAATATAAATTAATATTCGTTGGAGATGCTATGATGCATCCAGATGAGCTCTTAGCACGTAATGGAAGCATGTACTATAATGATCCCGATGGAGTTCCAGCAATTCTCTGGTTAAAAAGGTTAAGAGATCATTTTGAAAAAGCTGTCTGGTTAAACCCAGCAAATTATGGAGGTTTTACAAGACAACAAATTGAAAAATTTTTTCCAATGTTTCCACTTACTATTGACGGTTTGGAAGACGCTATAAGAAAGTTAATTTAAAAATCTAAAGCATATAAGAAAAAAAATTTTGTTTAATTTTTATTAATCAAAGTCTAAGATTGTTCTACATCAGAAAATTGCATTATGTAATTACAATTTTCACATATAAACAAATTAATTTTATGTGCAGTAAGATCCCAACTGCTATCCATTGTTCCATCTTCATTTTTAAATGATATCCTTCTTGCAATCCTTCCTTCTTCTTTTTTAAATTCTGTTCCTTTACAAAAAGGACACTCAAGCTCAAGCTCCATATATTAATCTCCTTTTTGTGATTACAGATATTAAAAAATTAAAAAGCATTAATATAAATTTTGATTAATGTTTGAATTTTTCATTTTACATTATTTTCAAATGTTTTGCTTCACTATGAGTTAGAATATCGATTAAAGTGTACTCCTTCCAAATGGAGGGTTTAAGTCTTGCCAATTCTTTTAATTTATAATCTCCCAGCATTATTTCCCCTAATTTATCTTTAAATTGACTATATGGAACTTTAACTCGTACACCTCTTAATTTAGGTACTATGGGAGCAGGTGAAGCAATCTCATCATATTCAGGTAATTGTCTCTCTATTTCATCTTTAATTGCAAAAGGGGATATTAGAAGTGGATCTGAATCAATGAGACTCCTGCGTTCTCCTATACACCCAATAAGTGCTTGAATAATTTCATCTAGCTTATCTATCTGGCTTAGTAATGTAAACCTAAAGGGTAATCGACCAATCCCAGGAATGTAATATTTTATTCCAAGGGAATCTAATTCATCTTGAGTTAATTCCGGACCCCCAGTTACAACGTATGGAATTGTAAGGTCAGATATTAATTTTGATTTATAATTTAAAATGCAATGTTTAAAATTTCCTAAAACAATTATCGCTGCATCATGTTCCTCTATTAATTTTGTTTCTCTTGTCGTAATTTGGCAGATTCTCTGTCCTACACCCCTACCTAAACCAATCATATTGTTCTTAGCACCCATTCGTCGCACAAACTCACCCACGTCACATAAAACATGAGGTAGGTGATGTCTAGCAATAGTAGGTGAAACTGTAGCAATTTCGGTGCCCAAAAGAGGCGATTCTCTATATGCTGCTTGAAGTTGTAAAATCAGGTCTCGAATTAGTGATGAATCCCTTTCAGGTATAGTGAATGTGATTGTGCATTCTTGAGCTAAGATTTTTTTGCTTATGGTCCATCCGCCTAAGTCTTCAATCAATTCCATTAATAATTCGTGTCGATATGCCGCTCCTTCAAAAGTATAGCTTTTTAGACTCATTTCTTAATTCCCTTTTTCTTTACCTTTTTCTTTTTTCCTTTCATCCTTCCCGCAAGAAATTTTACTTTTTCTGCTCTCTGTTTAGTACTAAATTCTTCAAAATCGTAAGTTTTCCAAGGTGTAAGAATCTTTCTTGAATAACTAGCTCTGTCCATTTTCTCGTCAAGTTTATGTATATATCTCGGAACTTTTTTTAATTTCTCTAATAATTCAGTTGGAATTGGTCGCGGCGGACGTTCTAAAACTTTATTAATTTTATCTAACCATTCATCTTCAATCGGATTTTCTGAAAAAATAAATTTTAATAACTCAGGTGTAGATAAGTTCACTTGAACACGAAAGCCTTCAGGAACAATACGGTAAACAAAATCGGATATTTTATCCATTGATACCTTTACAGGATCAAAAATTACTGAACTTCTAAGAAGATTTAAATCCATACTTTCATGTGGAACGACTGATTCCCATCTATCAAGTTGATCTACATTAGCTCGCCCTATTTTAGCCCATAAAAAACGGAGTATATGTGGAGCGTATGTTTCATTTCTAATAGTAATATGAATTCCAT
>JABXJV010000011.1 GCA_013375355.1 Candidatus Helarchaeota archaeon | reverse complement strand
ACATGTGTAGTCGGCATGTGTGGTGATAGTCTTGCTCCTATCCCTCCCGAGAGAGTTGATGATGCTAAAAAATTGTTGAGTAGCATTAATTCGATGTTAGCCAATTTAAATATTACATGGAATACATTTGAGGAATATCTTAAAAAAATGGAAAAAGTTCGTTGCCCTCTAAATTTAGTATTTTTTGTTGGGTACAATAATATAAGACTTGCAGGAGGAGCTGGTTTTGAGGATAGGCTTCCCACGGGCGATGAGCTTGAAAGTATGAAGGAATATTTGGCAGAAGCTATGGAAGCGGGAGCTTTTGGAATGAGTACGGGTTTAATTTACGCTCCTCAAGTTTTTGTACAAACTGAGGAACTTATTGAATTGACTAAGGTATTGGCTAAGTATAATGGACTTTATTTTTCCCATATTCGTGGTGAAGGCAAAACTTTAATAGAAGCAGTCAAAGAATTTATTAAAATCGTTGAAAAATCTGGTTGCTTGGGTGGTCAAATTTCACACCATAAAGTTTCTGGAAAAACTTATTGGGGAGCGAGTAAGGAAAGCTTGCGCTTGATAGAAGAGGCAAATTTACGTGGCATAAACATAAGTTTCGATCAATATCCCTACACTCGTAGTATGACATTTCTCAATACTTTTCTTCCACCTTGGGTTCATGAAGGAGGTACGGAAAAAATACTTGAGCGTTTGCATAATACAAAAGATCGAGAGCGTATTAAGAAAGAAACCATTGGAGATACAGAAGGCAGGGAAAAATTTAGCGATGAATTTGGATTTGATTTTGTTTATATCTCGACTGTAAATACAGATAAATGGAAAGATATCGAAGGTAAAAGTATTTCAGAAATCACAAAGATAAAAGGAAAAGCAGATGATTGGGATACAGTATTTGAAATATTAATCGATGAGGAAGGAGGAGGTATGATTACAAAAGAAACTATGTGTGAAGAGGACATTCGACGAATTATGACTAACCAATACCAGATGGTTGGAACAGATGGCATTGGAATTCCTGCTATTACATCTTTTGGGAAATTTCACCCCCGATTATTTGGAACCTATCCCAGGGTCCTTGGTAAATACGTTCGTGAAGAAAAAGTTTTAACATTAGAGGATGCCATTCGCAAAATGACTTCCTTTCCTGCTCAACGTTTGGGTTTGAGGGATCGGGGTTTACTTAGAGAAGGTGTGTGGGCAGATATTGTAATTTTCGATCCCAAAACAGTGATTGATAAAGCCACATACGAAAACCCTCATCAATTCCCTGAAGGCATTCTACATGTCATTGTTAATGGTATAATCGTGGTGGAGAATAATAAACAAAATAGAAAATATCCGGGAAAAGTATTGCGTAGACCAATATAAATTTGGATCAATTAAGAATATTCTTTTTTTAATTTATTTTTAAAATTCTTCCAATTTTTTTAGAATTTGAGAGTAAAGCTTAGTTGTAATCCTAAAATCCGTTTCTTCAATTAGTTTCTCAAAAAGATTTTTACATTTTTCTTTTGTTAGAAAGATTTCCTTAACACCTCGTAATAGGACGCCTACTGTTCCAATTACAGGGATTTCAAAGGTAACTGCAATTTCTCTTGCTGTTAAATCATCTATTATAGCGATAGGCTCTTTTTTTAAATGTTTTAGTTCATATGCTATCATTATTACATATGCTTCTCCCCGATGTATGTTTAACTTTAGTAATTTGGTCAATAGGGAAGTATCCTTAACTGAATATATTTTTAACCAGGTAGAGAAAGCCTCTTCTAATACAGGGAATTCTGGGGTGGCCTTTTGGCTTAGGACCTCTTTCTTAACTTCTTCACTTGTCCAAACTTCGGAAAAAAGTTGCGGTAATAACCTAATAACTCCAAGTTTTCCTAAATAAATCAATGGGGACGCATTGATTACTCCAATCATTATTTTTTCCTCATAGCAAAGTCCAAGTCCTCTTTAAAAGCAAAATCATTATATGAAGGAATATTTCGATTAGCTAATTCCTTTAACATAGCTCTTAAGGAAATCTTCGCAATTTCGGCAGCTTTCCAAGCGCTAATGTTTTTCTTTTGCACCTCTTTACATAAATAATCGATTAAGTCTTCGGTTAAAGATTTTGAAATTAATTGTCTAACATAAGCTGATTTGTCTACAATTTTCCGTTTTTCCATAAGAAACTGAAGCTTTTCTTCTAATTCTGGATCAAGTCTAACAGATAATACACCCATATTTATCATGTTTACTCTGTCATATTATGTATATAAACTATTGTTTTCCATATTACAATTTATATTAAAAAAAAGATGATGAGAAGATTCTTTTAATAATTAATTATGAGTAAATTAATTTACGTGATATAAAATGACAGAAGCTCCTTCTCATGAAATAAAAAGTGAAAAAAAGAGCCGGATAGATGTCTTTAAAGAGTCAGGTGCCTCCAGAGCCGTCGCCAGTTCAAGCTGGACTATCTTAATGGCAGTATTAGGAGCTATCATGCTCTTTATTTACCAAATTATTGCTGGAAATGTATATACTGAGGGTGAATTAAATTATTATGGTCTTACGTCAATGTTTTTTTCATTTGCAGTTATTTTTAGTCTGGGAGCTAGCGGTGCATTCATCAAACTCGCTAAAGAAAGTTTTGTATTAGATGAAGAAAAAGGAAAACATCGAGCGATTCAAATGGCTAAAATCAATTTTATTCTTGGGTTCTCAATTAATATCGTTATGTTCATTCTCGCATTTCTTTCCATTTCGGATATAGGACTATTTATTATGTTACTCGGTGCTGCCTCTGCAGTCCTAATTGCATTCTTAAGAGACATTTTTACAAATCTTTTGGGAGTAATGAATCGTTTCGATCTTGGTGCCATTATTGGGGGGCTGTTTGGGGTTGTCGTTTGCATTTTCGGATTTGTTATCATCATTTTTAATATTGCACCCGAATATCTTGCCTTTGTTCCAGCAACTATGCTAGTCATTATGTTGATCATTTCAATAGTTTTTTATAATAAAATCAAACCAGAAGGGTTGGGATTCAAGGATTTATTCTTTCCCTCCAAAAAATATCCTCTTAATAAAGAATTTACGAACGAATACTTGAAATATGGTGCTCTTACTACAATTTCTAACCTTGTAGTTTATGGATTTTTTTCTCATATAGTGCTTTTAATGACGTTTATTTGTTATTATTTCTGGGGAGGTGCTTTAGGCTTAGGAGGACTTATAACGTGGGAGAAAATGACTCAGTTACTCATTTTAATTGATTCATTTGTCTTTATTGAAGTTGCTGTAATATTGTTTTCTGGTCCAGTAAATGTTGAAATTGCTGAAGCATGTGTTAAAGAGGACTATGAATGTATAGAAAACTCGCTAAATGCGGTAGGAAGAGTAGGAATGGTTATTGCTATGCCGCTTTCTGTTACTATGCTAGTCCTTGCACGTCGATTACTTCTTCTTTTTATGGCTGGTTCCGTTTCTTTCTCAATTTTTGGTCTTACCGTTGTTACAGAAGATTTATTATTCCAGGGATGGGTCACCACGGCAGTTACGGGATTTGGTCAGTCCTTTTATGGATTAGCCTGTATCTATGGAGCGGGGCTTATCGGAGCAGGTCGTGCAAAACAATCTGCTATTGCCTTTGGCATTGGGGGCATACTATTGTTCATTATGACTCCTATATTCATTTTTATATTTGGTGCCATCGATAATCTATTTCCAATATGGGGAACCTATAATTATTCACTTGTTGGAGCTGGTTTTGCATTCTTAATAAGTGGGATTTTCGTTCTTCCCTATCTCGCTATATATGCAAAGAAACATTTCAAAATAAATTTTGATTTACGCATCAAACGGATAATAATTTGCATGGTAATACTAGGATTATATCTTTTTTTAGCGCCCATTGAGCCATTTGCTTATTTTCTCAATTCAATCCTCCTTATAGGATTAGGTCTCGGTCAATTCATCTCGTTCCTGACTTTCCTCATAGCCGGACTCTTTTTTTTAATAATTATATATTGTTTCTTCGGAGTTTTCGGAAGGGGTGATGGAAAAATTCTCCAAGATACCTTTGATTCCTTTAACCAAGGATGGATCGCACGTTTCTTACGGAAGATGGGGAGATTCTTTTATAAATTGAATCCTAAGAACCCAAAACTAGATAATTAAAATACAATAAAATACAAAAACATAAAAAAGTTGAGAATAATATTCCTCAAAATTCATTTTAAATAGAATTTTTTTATAAATTTTGACAGATCTACAAAGAGTTCTTTAATTTTTTGAGTTGATTTTTTACCTTTTTCTTGAATAGTATTAGTTACTTTATATTTTGGTATTTCTTCAGATTTATCTTTAACTTTTAATGAAAATATGTCCTTCTTAGTAGTTATTTTTGGTTCATTAAGGGCAGTTTTAATTTTTGTAATTTGTTTTGAAACAATTTTTTTATTAACTGCTTTATCTATATAATCTAGAATGGAATGAGCAATATCCCATGTAATTTGGGGATATATAAACCTGCCAGATCCTACAACATCAACGTGATAAAACTGGATATCTTGATAAATAATTTGATCAACAAATATATCATTTTCTACCATTTGTTCTGCTATTTTCTTTACATTTTTCTTATTTATTGAAGGTAAAATCATTCCAATAGCTCTTCCTATTTCAGCAAGTCTTCTTTCTTCCTCTGATGGTTCGAAATATTTGGGAGCTGGAGCACCCAAAATCATGTTACCTGGAACAATTTTGCCGGGTTTATCTAAAGCTAATTTTTGATACTTTTTAAATTCTTTAATTATCTCAACAAAATTTTCAATATTTGTAATTTTTTTCAGATCTTCTAGGAATTTAGCATCAACTTGTGGCGGAATTACTACGGGACCTTCACGTTCTCTAGATTCCTTATAAATTTCCTCTAATGATTTTTCTTTTTTTGATTTTCCCATTTATAACACTTCGACATTATTGTTTCTGTAGTCATTTTAATCACTTATTAAAAAAAAATAATTTATTCTAATTTATATAACATATTATTTAATAGTTATAAGAATATGACCTTTCAATCGTCTTCTATAGGCAAACCAATGACTACTTCTTTGTCAGTGAAAAAACTATCAGACATTGAATCATGAGTAGAAATTTCTTCTACAATTGCACCGTTTTTAGAGCTGAAAGTGTGATTAGTACCAGCTTCTAGGGTATAATGTTCACCTGGTTTCAGTGTAATAGTCTTATTGGGTAATGTTAAGATCACTTCGCCTTTATGGCAGAAAAAGGTCTCTTTCTTCTTTTTATGGTGGTGTTCAGGACATCGTTGCCCTGGTAAAAGAACTAACCACTTGGAACAATATTCTGGTTCATTAATTCTTGTGACTAAAGCCATACCAACCTGTTCAAAATTATTTAATCCATAAGTTGCAATTCGAAATTGGACATCTGGTAAAATTGGAATACCTGCTTCCGCTAATTTCTGTCGAGCTATATTCTCGTATTTCTTAAACTCGGATCTCTTCATTTCAACACCTTTTTATTTTCCAGCTTTGGAGAGCTCCAGTGCACTACCTTGAGTGCAATAATTGACCCATCTTAGACTCATCTGTCGGGTAATTGGACATTGATCACAAAGACACCCTTTTTCTTCTTTTATCAGTGAACTCTTACCTATTGAACAAAATGCAAGATTTGTTTCGCCTGTCCCCTCGTAGCTTGGACACTTTCCACAATAATTTTTACAAATGTACTTGACTTGCTCGATCCCATCTTTTTTTTGCTTCTCCGTCATACTGTCCATAATTTTAATCTTTTCTTCAAATGGGAGACTCTTGAAGTTTTCTTCTAGGTCTGACATTAATTTCACACCGATTTTTCATTCATTATAATACATTTAAAATCTAAGTTTTTATTACTTTTTATTTCCATCCTTAACAATTGGAATAATCTTGGTTATTTACATAATTTTTTGATATTTTTCAATAATTATTGTTATTTATACTTTGATTCCTCGCTTTTCTAAAGTTTTAAAAACTCCTTCAACATCTTTAAAATCAGATTCGTAAATATGGAGAGAATTACTCAAATCTACATATTGAATTAATTTCAAACCTAGTCTATCAGCAATCATTTTACCCAACTCAGCCATAGCATAGACGTTAGAGCCATATGCTTTAAACAGATCACGGGATCTCCAGTGGGTTTCCATTATAAGATATTTATCATCAGTGATCCTAAACCAGATACGTTGGAGGCATGGAGCTCCACTTACTTTCAAATCTTTCCAAGGAGCCCAGGTCGTAACTTGGAGTTTTCGGGATATATTTTCTTCTTTTGCTTTTTGGATCAGATATTCAATTTGATTTATCCCTTCAGGGGGAACTTCTACCATAGGAAGGTTTTTTGATTTTAGAATCTCATCATGTTTGGGTACTGACTTACCCCAATTCCAAAGACGGCGGTGGTAAGTGTAAGAAAGACTGCCTTTATCAACTAAATAATCAATAGTACCTTTTAAAACTTCTTTAGTATATGTATTTTTAATTTTTATGTCTTGTGTAGAAACATAATCAGCTACATGAACTCTAGGTTCTTTTAGAGGGTTAGAAATATTGACCAATACCGTCGCTTCTTTGGATGGCTTATCTTCATAATGATTTGGCATCATTTTACCATTATCCCAAACTGCTTTTACAGTTTTAATCCAAGCTTCACCCGTGGTTTCTGCATTAACCAATAATATAGGAAGTTGATATGATTCCATAAAATCAATTCTCCAAATTTTTGTCGTTAAAATATATTAATTTTTTTTAATGATAAGCATTCTTCAATAAGATATTATGTTTTAAATATAAAAACATGCAAATTTATTTGATTCTATATGAGAAATTAGGATTTTTAAAAATTTTTTTTAAAAACCATTTATATAAATTAGATTTTAACTAAAAAAAATAATCGAAAATTAAAGGATAAATTTTGTACCTACCAATCCTAGGGTTGCATTATCTGGCATTTTTGAGAATAATTTAACATTAAATTTAAACCCTGTACAATGCATTCCGCATATAATTTCTGGTTTTAATTCATTGAAATAATTTACAACTTTATCCAGTTGTTCTTCTGTAGCCCAATTTAGATGAAAACCACCTATAACAGCGTATATTTTATCTACTCCAGAAAGTTTTTGACCATATTTAATTGTATTAATCATTCCCGTATGCCCACAACCTGTTAAAACAATAAGCCCCTTATTTTTAACTTTAATATAAATAGCAATTTCATCTCGGAATGATTCCTCTTCAAAAGTAGTCTTATCAATTTTGAGAAATAAGTTACTAGTCAACTCACTTTTATCGAGCAACTCGATTTCACCTGATGTCCATACACCAGGAGCTAATTCTATCGGTTCTGATGTTTCAATTAGAGTTTGTTGGTTATCTAAAGTTAATTTTTCGAGCAAATTCTTTCTTAACCCAGGAAGCTCTCGGACTTTTTTTGCTTTTTTTAAAGCTCGATAATTTTCTCTTAACGTGTTAATATCTATTATTTCTCCAGCCTCACCTAGAGCTACTACTTTTTGTTTGAAAATATTTGGTTCCACAATTATCTCCTTATTTGGACCCATTAGAGGTAATAATTTAAATATTGTTCCAAAATGGTCAAAATGCCCATGGGATAAAACAGCCTTTTGGAAATTTTCTGGTTTTACATTAAGAATCTCCAAATTTTTTAGAATCGCAAGTCCCATTCCCCCGAAATCATATAATATGTTCGTCCCATTCACTTCAATACTCATTGCTAATGCATGTTCTGCAATAGCATTTACGACTGATATTGTTGGTTGAATGACTTTTCCTTTAAATCTGGCATCGGTCCGAAGAGTTAGATCAGTTGTATTATTAGATAAAACAGTGATTTTAACACTATCTACTCCATTTCCAAAATCTAAACTCAAGTTTCATCACCTATTTAAAATTGTACAAAATCAATATTAACAAAAAAATAATTTTTCAATTTGAAACTAAAGATTAAAAGGATTATTTAAAATTTTTAATCATTATTTATGAATTTTAAGGAGTTTTTTACTACAATTAGAACAAAATTCCTTTGGTTTATCATCGGTATCCATAATGGTATTTGAAAAACGCATAATACAATAATTTTCACAGTGACTTAAGCCGAGTGTATGACCTAATTCATGAATTGACTCTTTTAAAGTCCTCTCTAAAAATAGATTTTGATTTGTAAGACCTCCTACCCCCCAAAATTTAGGATTAAGTCGATGAATAGATATCATACACGCACGGCTTATTGCGACACCAAAAACGAAATTTAGGGAGGGAACGTAAAGATCAACCTCTGTAACTCCAATTGCTTTAAAATATTTTTCTTTTTCAGCTCTTTTTTTAACCAAGTTTAGAAAAGGAGTCGATAAATATTGCCCTCTTACTTTATTATAAGCTTCTTTTGGAATTTTTTCTGTTTTTTCAAAAATTAAGACTTTTTGAAATATATCAAAGCAATTTAGAAGATTCTGTTGCAAAAATTTTCCTATTGTTTGATCAACATCCCCAATTAGGATAATCCCCAGAGTTTTAGACATCAAAATACCTTTTCATTAAGTGTTAAAATATCAATAATGAATATATCCTAAAAATTTAAAAAAAACTGCCTTTTAATTAAATATATTTTTATGGATAAAACTCTAGATTTTTTCAGTATTTGAAGAAATTTATAATCATTAATATTACTTTTCAAATAAAATTCCGCAGAAATGTGAATTAAGGGTATTATGCATAAAAGGAATGAGTTTAATGGTAAAAAAAAGGTATTTCTTTGGAATTCTAATAATGTTTATTTTAATTTCTGGTGTTGGGATTATCGGATTACATCATACATTCATAAATAATATTTACACAGCAAATTGCACTTTATCCAAGGTATCTGATTATAATCTTAAATCTAATTTCTGGTATAAATCAGGAAATCCTATTTGTCGAGCTGTTGAAAATCAAACTAATATACAGATAGTTATTAGTGGAGAGGGAGCCATTATTGTTTGGCAAGATAATAGATCAGGAAACTGGGATATCTATGCTCAAAGAATTTATTCTAATGGATTTATTCAAACAGCTAATTGGGAAACAAATGGTATTGTAATTTGTAATGCATCTAACAACCAAACAAATCCTCAGTTAATTCCTGATGGTTCCGGAGGAGCAATTATTGTATGGCAAGACGATCGAATCGGTATAACTGAATCAGATATTTATGCACAAAGAATAAATGAAACAGGTAATATCGAATGGATTCCAAATGGAATTGTCATTTGTAATGCTAGTGATTATCAAAAAAACCCTCAAATAGTCAGTAATTCAAGTGGTGGAGCAATTATTGCTTGGTGTGATAATAGATCAAATTCTGAAGATATTTATGTGCAATATATTGACGCTAATGGTCAAACTCAGTGGCTGAGCAATGGCACAGTTATCTGTAATAGTTCTGGAAATCAAAATAACATTAAAATATGTACAGATGGAAATGGTGGAGCAATAATTGTATGGGAAGATCTAAGAGGTGGTAATAAAGATATTTATGCACAATTAATAAATAATACAGGAATAACTGAATGGGATAATAACGGTACCATTGTTTGTAATAACGATAGCAATCAACAATCAATACAAGTTATATCAGATCAGAATCAAGGCTGTATAATTGTCTGGGAGGATATGAGAAACATAAATTCTGATATTTTTGCCCAGAAATTAAATCAAATGGGTGATGCCCAATGGGAATTAAATGGAACCGTTATTTGTAACGATTCAAATAGCCAAGTAAGCCCAAAATTATGTATAGATAATTCCCAAGGAGCTATTATTACTTGGTTAGATAATCGCACGGCAGGAAATCATAATGATATATATGGTCAAAACATCAATTCAACTGGTGGAGTCAGTTGGACTTTAAATGGTACAGGCATTTGTACTCATTCATCAAATCAAATAAATCATCAAATTATCAATCGAAGCGATGGAGCAATATTAGTATGGGCGGATAATAGGACTTTACCTTATGGTTATGGAATTTACTGTCAGTTTTTAGGATTTTCTGGAAATTTAAAACTTGAACAAAATGGAAGGTTAATCTCTGATTTGAATAATGATCAAAACTATCCTAAATTATGTTCTGATTCTGATGATGGGGCGATTATTGTTTGGGAAGATGCTCGTAGCAGTATAGATATTTTTGCCCAAAGAATATATAACAACGGCAGAGTTGGTTCTAGAGAAAAAATTATCAAAATACCTTATTATGTAAATCCTCAAGCAGCCATGTCTACAATTATTCTTATCATGTTAGTCTTCGGTCTTCCATTATGCACTGCATTCATTTATTGTCTATCACAAATGAGAACAAAAGAAAAGGAAGAAAAAATTAAACCAAAAGAAAAGAGAGAAAAAAAACAAGAAAAACGAAAACATCCCAGAAGGCTTGACTGAAAACTTCATATCATATAGGAGTTTTGTTATGAATATCTATGAAATCTTAGATTATAATATCAAATCTCTAAATAATGATTATTTGATAAGTTCAATAATCCGTTCTTCTATAGTTCTTACCTTTGGGTTAATAAGCTTAATTATTTTATATTATGTTCTTCCTCAAAAAATTGAAAAAATAAAAACTGAAAATTTAACTTCACTTTCGAAGAAAGAAAGTATTCCTTTAATTTTAGGAATGATTGGATTTTTTATTCTTGGTACTACAGGTTATGCTTATGCAATCTCAAGACTTTTAAATATCTTATATACACCTTTGGAAAAAATTTGGATTTGTATTTCATTTATTTTAATAACTGCTATCTGTATTTATTGTTATAAAAATATCAAATTTGGTATAGTACCTATAATAATAGGTTGGATAGGTGCTATAGGAGGAATTTTTTCAATTTTTTTAGGAGATGTGAACCTTATTCTAGCTTTATTAATAGAAATTTTTATTTTATCTTTTTTAATAAGCGTAGGAATTTGGTTTTTACATTTTGAAAAATCTAATTATGCATATAAAATCATCTTACCTTTTGGCTGTCTGCTAATTTTTTATGGAGGTTCCAAATTACTTTATTTTTTATTTTCTACGGTAGAGTTCTTAAGATTCTTATTTAATTTGTCTCCGACCTTTTTAGATATCATCTGTATCTTTGGACCAGTAACAATTTGTTTTTTAAAATGTCGAAATAGTTAAATTTAATGGTTCTTTTTTTTAAGAGTGATTAATCACTTTTTTTCTTTTTCTCCAAAGAATAGAAACTTTTATCATCATGATCAACATAAAAAGCGCAATAAGAAAACTTCTGATTGCGACCTGTAAATATCGGATAGGTTTGGGTCTTTTTCCTACAAATATAATATCACAAATTTGGGTATTTAGCTTAGCCATTGCAGTAGACTGTATATTATCAAAATAAGATAAATCATATTGGTTTTTTGAAATTTTTTTTCCTTCATAAGATAAAGAAATGAAAATTTTGGGGGCCTTATCTAAGTTTGATGGTATCTCGAATTTATAATCATTAAATTTAATGCAACTTTCCCCTTCAATTTTTTCAATTTTATAATTATTGTTGATAATTACTTCATCCTCATTCATAACTTCAATATTTAATTCCAGATTTTCAAGACTTTTAGAAAGATCATTAATAATATAAATTTCACCTTCAAATTTGTTCTTAAATCTCCCTCGTTTGTCTTTTTTATTAAAATTTTTCCTTAGATTATAGTTTAAGGAAATTAAAATGGGTTGGTATGCTTGTTTAATGTATTGAAAAGATAATTTGGGTTCGAAATAATAATCCACAATTGAAAAACATATCCCAGGCCAGCAGTCGTTAAATTGCCAAAATGCCACTCCTGCATTTTTCCATTTTAGACGCCGGTAATGCTCGATGGCGGTTTTATACGCGAGACCTTGTGCTATTTGGCTCATTTGAACAATACTTTCTAAACTATCATTTGGTTTTAAGGGGATAATATATCGTTTGATGTGAGGGAAATGAGCACCAAAATTCAAAGTAGTTGGTGCATGAAATTCCATTGCATCACCAAATGGTTTTAATTCTTTTTTAGGGAGGAATTTTTTTATGCTAGAAATATTTGGATAACTTGACACACCAAATTCGCTACAAAATGGAGATTTATTAGCTAAATATCTTGAATATGGTCCCATGCCGTGCCATATATCATAATTATGTTTATCTCCACCATAAGGACATGTCTTTATGAATATCCGTGATGGATCTAGTTCATTACATATACTTTCTAAAATCTCAATAATATGTTTATTATCCTTAGCATGGAACTCGTTTCCACCACACCAAAGCACAATTGATGGATGATTCCTTAGCTCCCTTATTATAGATTCAGCTTCTTCTTTAAATATTTGGAGATATTTTTTATTTTTAGGTAAATTTACTAAAAAATTTAGACCTACTTTTTGAACACACGCAATTGGAAATTCCTGCCACACGAGTAAACCCAATTCATCACAAAGATCATAGAATTCTCTTTTTTCTCTAATTCCTCCTCCCCACATCCTAAGTAAGTTAATATTTGCTTTTTTTGCTAATTTCAGATTTCGTTCGTAACGTTCTCTATCTATTCTTCCAAAAAGAGCATCGGGTGGAATCCAATTAGTACCTCGAATATATTCTTTTTTTCCATTGATTTGAAAAATCCATGGTATATGTTTGGGATTATCAGAATTCCTTAGAAATTCTAATTTTCTGATTCCAAACGTATCATTGATTTCATCAATTACTTTGTTATTTTTAATTAACTTTATTTTTGCTTGGTATAAATTCGGCTTACCTTTATCCCATGGGTTCCATAGTTTGGGGTCCTTAAGCAGAACTACTTGTTCTAAATTATTAGTACCATCTGATACTTCAACATCGAATTCATGAACAATCGGTGCGATATTGAAATTCTTTCCCTGAATAGTAATTCTTAATCTAATAACTTCTTTCTGTAAATCGTTTGATATTTCGGTCAGAAAATGAATCGAAGCTTCGTTATTATTCAAAAGCGGTTTAATATAACATGAATTAAAACAAATCTTATCTGAAATGATTAAATAGACATCATCCCAGATACCACTAGTCTTTAATTTAGGTGCTATATCCCAACCAAAGCTCATCTGGCATTTAAGAACTTTAAATCTATTTTTAAAATTCTTTAATGGAGCTAACTTTACAACTAACGAATTCTTTCCCGATTTTAAATTTGTTAATTTAAAAATGATTTTTCCAAACATACCTTCATGATTTCCAAGTGCTTGGCCATTTAGCCAGAAATCTGCTAAATAATCGACACCTTCGAATACTAATTGAACAGTTTTGTTTCTTAAATCTGAATTTCTGTCGTTTATTTCAAATTCTTTTTGATACCACCATTCAAAATTTTCAATCCATTCAGATTTTTTAATATTCTTACCAAAAAAAGGAACATCAATTTCTTTATTTGAAATCAAATCTAATCTGACATTCCCAGGAACTTTCGCACTTTTCCAACTTGAAAAATCGTAATTTTCTCGAAATACTCCTTTTCTTATACCTTGATTTTCTTTAAATTTTTCAAATTTCCAATCTATACCGTTTAATGAAATTATATCTCGTGTCATTTTCTACCCTTTTTTTTATTTGAACCAATATTCTAGTTTGGGGATTCCTAGGAACGGATACGGGTCAAAATCAGTATAATTAAGCCCACTTACGTCGATTAGAAGCTCAGTGACAGGATTGAAGAATAATATTACATTCAATGAGTTATTATCATTACTAAATCGATTAAATTCATTTTCACTAATCGGAATTCGCCAATCAGATAATTCAAAATCAAGGATTTTCTTATGATATATCATATTAAAGCTAAAAATCCTACAATTGGGATAAAATAAGTATATTATTTCCACTAATCCATTCCTAAATATAAAATTTGTATTCCAACTAGGACCTAATGGATCATTTATATGGTCTGGTACGTTTATATAATAAATATTTACATTTTGAGACCCATTTGGCATAGTAGCAAAAGTTTTGAGTAAAATATTATAACTGATTCTTGAAGCACGTTTCCAATTATCTTGTTGAGTATAAATTAAAAAAGAATTACCAATTAATAGGAAAATAATTAATGAAAAAAAGACATAATCCCTAGAAATCGGTAACTTAAATTTTAAATTAATTTTCTTTTTATATAGAGAATCAAGAATAACAGAATAAAAAATAGCAACCCCAACACTAATTATGTAAAAAAATCTCCCCTGGGGAGTCGTAGTAGGGCTTATTAATATTAAATAAAAGTAAATATCTATACTAGTTAGATTAAAAATAGAAAATCCGATAATAATGCTAATTATCCAAATAAAACTAAATATCAATAATTTATTCTTTCTTTTAAAAATTATATAGAAACAAGCAATAAGACCGAAAAAACCGATAGTAAATAGAATTGTGTATAAAAGAGTATTATCTAGAAATAGAGGAAAGAAAGAATTAGGAATAAAATCTAGAAATGCAGCAAATATAAAATAAGGTGTATTATTTAGGTATATTTTATTATTGAAATTAAATAAAGTATAAGAAATAATTACTATAATTAGATATGGTAAATATTTAATACTATATTTTCCAATTTTTCTCACTTTTACTAAAAGCTCGGTGGATTCTTTAAAATAATTATTAAGATTCTCATCAAAAAGTGCGTCAAAACAGAAGTAAATCGGAATGAATATTATTGCGATTTGTTTACTCAAAATTGCTAATCCAAAATATATTATGCTTATAATTAACCAAATCAACCTATTTTGCTTGTTATATTTTAAATAAGAGAAAAATGATAGCAATATAAAAGCTGTCATCCATAATTCAGATTGTGCGGATATCCAAATAACCGTTTCACTAAAGATAGGAAAAGTGGCAAATAATAAACTTCCAATAATGCTGTTTCTTTCATTATTAGTCAATTTATTTATAATAAAAAATACTAACCAGCTGTTAAAAATATGGATTCCAATACTTACAAAATGGTAGCCTTGCGGATCGAATTTAAAAATAGAATTCTGAACCTCAAATATAATGGTGGCAAATGGTTGAATAGCAAACAATGGATTTGTCCAAATTGTGAAGAAATGGGAATAAAATAAATAAATAAAATCATCGGATAGAAAGAAATTATTAATATTTGAGAAATATAGAATTAAAATTAAACAAGGAATGGCGATTATTGATAAATGATACTTGGATTTTTCCATCTTTTTTTGATTTCCTTTGTTTGTCTAAAATTCATTAAAATTTTATATTTTTTAATCTTAATTTTATCATTTGGTATTAAAAATTAATTAGTATAATCGTAATAGTATGTTTTAGTTTGAGTTACTTTATTATGACTAATTTTTGACCCAAAAAAATAAAAAATTGAATTTTTTCATTTTAATATTGTTCTAACTAAACAAAAAAGTGAAAAAAATGAAATGTCCAAAATGTCAAAATGATACAGTAATATTTGGAGCTTTTTCCGCTGCAGAGAAACTAAGAGCAGCTTGCTTGGAATGTTATATGTTTTGGGAGATTGATGGCAAGAAAATTGTTATTAAAAACCTTAAATATGAGGACAAACGGAAATAATCTAAAATTTCTTTTTTTTAATTTATTATATCTATAATATAAACATTATAAGAAATAAGATTTAATAAAAAAGTGAATAATCATGCCAGGAATTGCTCATTTGCTTTTTGGGCTTTTTTTAGTAATACCAATAATGTATATAGCGAGAGATAGGTTGAATTGGAAAGTTGCACTCATTTTTGTGCTCAATAATTGGAATGGACCAGATGCATTTTGGCCTTATGGATTCTTACCGCTTGATATGCACGCCATTTTATCCTACGTTTTATGGTGCATTCCACTTGCCTTATATTATTCATATTTATCCCGTTTTTCGTTTAGAAGAAAAGGAAAATTTTTTGAAGTAGTAGATGATGGGAGGCGTGAAGTAAAATGGAGGAATGCATATATCTTATGTATTGCAGGCGGGATTTCACATACTTTTGTTGATACTCTATTTCATCTAGGAATGAATATCCACGTTTTTCAAGATTGGCATATCCCTTTTGAGAACGTGTTATGGTTTGGAGTTTCATCTTTAAATATCTCAGAATCTTTGATTATATTAGGTTATGTGATAATGACGATTGTTTCCCTGCTCATTATGTATTTTTTAAATAGAGATTTAAAGGATATTTTTTATTTCCTTATTGCGGCGATTGTTTTTTTATTTTTAATCCACTTTATTCTTGGTGGTGATGTTTTTGGAGGAGAGTTGGATGTAAGTGTCGTTATGTTCATGGGTCTATTTTTGTTCATTCCTTTATGTCTGCTATCCTATGCTGCCAATGATGTTAATGAAAATCCAGTTACCGAGCCAGAAACTCCAATAATGGATGTAAATTTAAACTATAAGTTAATTTCAATTTTAGCTCTAGGAATAAGTGTAGCATTCGTCGTTTTGGGGTTAATTGGGATTATTTCGCCGGATATAATTGGTCGCTTATTTGGTCTAGGAGAAGATCTCGAAGAAATTATAACATCATTTGGATTATTAATTGGTAGCGGTTTTACTTTGGAAGATTCTCTTATTATTATAATGTTGTCAGAGGAATTAACGCTCGGAAAAATCATCAGTTTAATGACATTACAAAATTTTACTTATATGTTACCCATAATTGGTGTAATTGTTTTAATTTCTGCTTCAATAGGCGTTATTGGTTCAATTGGGCTCTTTACAAAAAAGAAAATATTTAGGTATTTTGTCATTAGTCCATTGTTATTATTATTTTTCTTCGTTTTCCCTATGGCTATTATTTTATTCCTTTGTCAGGATGATGTAAAGGCTCTATTCCATGATTAGGATAGGTGAGATTATATGAGTAATATCGAAAAAATCATTTTAGATAAAATCGATAATATGCGAGATGAAATTATAAAGTTTCATCAACAGATTATACAAATTCCTTCTGAAAATCCTCCAGGAAAATATAAAGAAATTTCACAATTTGTAGAAAACAAAATGAATAAGATAGGACTAGAAACAAAAAATAAAAGAAATAACGTTATTGGAAAATGGGGTTCTACCGAAGGAAAAACTTTAATATTTTCTGCTCATTTAGACACCGTTGAAGCGTTTAAAGGCTGGACAATGGATCCATTTAAAGGAGAGATAATTAATAATAAAATTTATGGTCGAGGAGCTTCCGATAATAAATCAAGCGTAACAGCAGAAATATTTGCAGCTAAAGCTTTAATAGAATCGGGAGTTAGTTTGAATGGAAAATTAATTCTCACAGCGACTATTGATGAAGAAATGGGAGGCACGAGAGGAGTTGGTTATCTAATTGATAAAGGGATAATTAATGGAGATGCTTGTCTTTTGGGAGATGGCCCTAGTAATTACCCAGTCGGTTTTTGTGGGGGAGCAACATTCATAACGTTCCTAATCAAGGGTAAACAAGCTCATGGAATGGGTTTTCCCGATTTACCAGAGCCTAATAGAAATGAATACTCTGGAATAAACGCAATTCAGAAAATGGTAAATATTTTAAATTTCTTAATGGAATTACAAGAAGAATTTAATAAAAAAGAGACGAAATATCCTATCACATCTGATCATCCTTCAAAAGTCAGTCATATCAATTTAGCAATAATAAATGGAGGAACCAAAATCTCTACAGTGCCAGATAAATGTTTTTTATCTTGCAGTATCCATACAATTCCTGAACAGAACGTAAAGGATATAGAGAATAAAATTTTAGATTTTGTGGAGGAGCTTAAAAAGCAAGATCCTGATTTAGAGATATCTGTTCAAATGCCACTTTCCTTTGAACCCCAAACATTAGATCTCGATTCCGAATTTGCTAAAGCTGTTAAAAAATCGGCAAAAATAGTCTTTGACGAAGAAAGAGATTTTAAATTATTCATACCAACTACCGACGCTCACTGGTTTCAAGAAAAAGGAATTAAAACCGTGCTGTTTGGATCAATCCGAGCAGATAATAAGCCTCATGCCGCAGATGAATTCGTTTATATTGAGGATCTTATAAATACTACGAAAATGTTCGCGATAACAGCCTTAAATTATTTAAAATAATAAAATTTCATCGATCATTCGAAATTGGTTTCCCACAATCATAACATTCATTATCATGGATACAAAGATTTCCTCCGCATTCTGGACATTTCCACTTATTTTCTTGCTCCTTTAACCACTTTTTTACACCAATCTCTTTTATTCTATACAAGTTATCAACAAAACTATAATTATATCGTTCACTATATATATCATCAATTTTCTTTCGGTTTTCGCATGGAAATTCCTCACATTCAAAGCAGAAATCTATTTCTTTTTTCCTTATTTTTGCACAAAATTTCCTTAAGAATACACAATTTTTATTCCGTATCCTACAACCCTCACAACCTCTTTTAAAACCTCTTTCTTTAAGTAAATTCTTTTTTAATACTAGATATTGCCTGCATGTTCCACAATACATGCCACATGGTGCTGCTAAATTCATTTCCTTAATTTTCTTTTCATTCATTTTATTCAACCAGACTTAATTAGATTTTTTCCATTAATTTTCCAAATGTTTGCTCTAGATCTTTTGCTAATAACAAGTTAATCAGTAAATTTTGTCCTTCTTCGTCGCTTCTTATTCTATTTATTAGTTCATCTATAGAATCTTTTTCTTTACTCAATACGGATTGAAGTGTTGAACCAATGTTATATTCAACTTTTAAGGCTTTTTTCCATTTTTTTTGAAATAATTTTAAACTTTTAGTTGAATAATCAGCAACTTCAGAAATTGTTTGTCCAGCTAAAATACCACTTAATATTGCAGTTCGAATTCCCTCACCCGCAATATTACTTGAAAAGCCCGCGGCATCTCCAATTAATAATAATCGTTCTGAATAGGTATTTTTAGGACCAAAAAATGTCGCATATGGCCAAGCAGTATGTTTGTTAAGTTTTACATTATCAGGAAGCAAATTTAATTCCTTTAATGTTTTTATATGATTAAAATACATTTCCCTTGATTTTTTCATTTCAGATAATTTACAACCAATGCCGATATTTACATAGGCAAATTATCTTTCTGGACAAATTTTTGGGTATATCCAGTTATATCCTCCTTCTTTATTATAAAAAATATAAGCCAGATCATCTGGATATAATTTGTCAATCGATTTTTTTGGAATCTTGGTTTCACTAACTAAATCTAAAACTTTTTCAGATGCCTTCCAAGATTCTCTTATTTTAGTTAATTTGGCTACCTTAGAATTTGTCCCATCAGCTCCAATTAAAATTTTTGATTCAAATTCACCCTTTTTAGTTTGGATTTTTACTTTATCTTGTAATATTTCTATACTTGAAAAATTAGTATCATCATAAAATGTAACTCCCGAATTTACTGCCTCATTTTTTATTAAATTATCAAATTCATTACGAAGAATACCATAACTTAAAATTTCTTTTCGTTTAATTGAAAAATGTTCAAGCGAAGGAGAATAAACTGCTAATCCACGGATAGGACTTATAAATATTTTTTTTTGCAATTCGGCATAATTCCAATCTAATAATTTTAATACTTCAGGAGTAATCCATCCCCCACAAGGTTTATCTCGTGGAAATTTATTTTTATCAATCAAAAGAACGTTATATCCCTTCTTACCTAGAGTTAACGCTGCTGTACTACCTGCAGGTCCAGCACCAACTACAACGACATCAAACAAATGGTTTTAACTCCTAGAAATCAAATTATAGCTTATAATAAATAAATATTTTATTACTTTTCTTAAAGAAATAGTATGATAGATTAATTCAATAAAAATAAAGGTGAAAATTATGAGTGATTCAGGTAAAAGATTTATAGTACAAATTGGTATGGGTGTAGATCAACATGGTCATAATAATGATTGCACTAGTGCGGCAGTAAAAGCAATAAAAAATGCGATTTCAAATAATTGTTTATGCGGTTTGTCAGAAATTTGTGATTTAAAAAACCCGTTGGATATGATTGTTGATGTTTTAATAAGCTGTCCATTTCCAGAGAAGATTGATAAGAAAAAAGTTTTAAGGGCTTTGCCATTCGGTACTAAGTCTATTGAAGTCGTAAAAGGCGGAATGATAGCTCCTGGAATAATGATTAAGGAATTAGGTGATACTTCAGATAAAATTATAGTTTGTAATGCAGCAGTATCTGTTTCGGTAAAAATATAATAATATGGGCTACTATTCTAATGTTTTAAGAAATCTTGTTTATTCTAATGCTCTCCCACATTTTCGACAAAAGTTATGGTCCATTCCGACATTAAAGCCACAATAAGGACAAAAGTGAAGGGGCTTTTCAGTAGTAGGAATTTTTTCTTTACTCAGGATGGTTTTTATTTCAGGTGGAGTGATAGGTTTTATTTTCTTTTCTTCTATAATTTCTCTTCTTGCTTTTGTGGGTTTTGAATAAGCTATCTCAAGTTCATTACGTCTAATAAAAATAAGTGTCCCAATATTAATTTCAGTTAAACTTATTGCAACTGTGATTAATAAGGGTGTGTAACTAATTATTCGATTGCTATAAACGACATAATTAATTATTACCGATAGTATCAATAAACCAGCTGAGCATAATACGAAAAAATAGCCAAATTTTGCTGATCTCGGACTTCCGCTGTTATTAAATTTAATAAAAATAATTAAACTTATAGCAAATAATACTAACCCAGCGACAAAGGGAATAAAACCTCGAGACATTATTATGCGAATGTTATCAGGTATTAAAAAGAAAAAAGGAGAATCATAACCAAAAATATAGAAATAACTAAAGGATTCTAATTGGTATACAACTCTAAAAGGGATGATAATAACTACTGCGAAAAAAATCCCTAGAAATCCATAAAGAATGCTTAACCCACATACTTTATTATCTAACACCAATTAATTACCTCCTTTGGGTTCATGGTAAATTCACCTTAATTTTTTTATCTTCTTTTTCAACAATTATTTTTTTTCCTCTTTTCTTTCTTGAAAATTCATCACCTTTTTTTTCTTCTGGCTTTTTAGGGATGT
>JABXJV010000070.1 GCA_013375355.1 Candidatus Helarchaeota archaeon | reverse complement strand
GCAAATTCTTCTGGATTTTTTAAATTCATATCATGCATTAAAGTTAAGCGAAATACTGTTGGGCAAGTAAAACTTGGGATTAAATCGAAAGTCTTATTTAAACGTTCCCAGCTATCTGGAATTAGAGGACGGCAAATTTTTTTATATAATTTTTCATTTGCACTAATTACAGAAATATATAATTGATTAGGTTCCTCAATATCCTTTAATATTCCAGGAAAAGTCCCATTTGAGACCAGAAATGATATTAAATTTCTTTTTTTACATTCAGAGATTAAATCACCTAGATAAGGATATAGTGTGGGTTCTCCGGATAAACTAATCGCAACACTAAATGGCTGGTTTGCTTCTTCCCACTTTTTCCAACCGACTTTTTCATGCGAACTTGGTTTATAGCCACTTAATATTCTACGCCATTCTCGAATGCAGCCATCTAATATTTCTTCAGGAGAATCCAAAGGAACAGAGATTTTGGTTTGATTCCAATTTACTTTAATATCCTTTGGTTGAATTCGCCAACAGAAATTGCAAGTATGTGAACACCAGATAATAGATGGAGTGATTTGTAAACATCGATGAGATTTTACTCCATAAAATTTCTCCTTGTAACATACACGATTATGTACTAGGCTATTATGTGTCCATCTACATTTTTTAATTGCGGAATGATGACCCACCAAATGATATTTTTGTTTTTTTAATAAATTCACAATACTTAATGGAATTTTCTCCACGTTTTTAATGTCCTTTTAATTCTTTTTAATTTTGAAAGATTTGATATGGGGTAATCGTTTTTCTCTTAATTTTTGAGGATATTCTAAATCTAGATCAGCAAATATTAGCTGTTCTTTGTTTTTTTCTCCTTTAATTATTTTTAATTTTGCAGGTGATTCATGACCTTTATGAAAGCCAATTATTATACTTTCACCTGTTAAAAGATTTCCAGCTGGAGAGCCTCCTACTGCATTTACTCCAACTACAGGCATTCTATTTTCTAATGCCCTAGCTTTTAAATAAATATGCCAATTTTCAATACCTCCTCCAGGAATCATCGAGGGATTAAATACTATATTTGCTCCATTTAAAGCATAAGCTCTTCCTACCTCTGGAAAAGCATTTAGATCAAAACAAATAGCGACACCTATAATTCCAAAATCAGTATTAATTAATTCTAACTCAGACCCACTTGTAACATATTGATTCTCATAAGAATATAAATGAATTTTTCTTTGAGCTCCAATACAATTTCCATTTTTATCAAATATATAAGAAATTACATAATTATTATCTTCTAATTTAACTAATATTGCGCCACCAATTATGTATAGTTTATAATTCTTAGCCATCTTACTTAAAAATTTAAATATATTTCCATTTTCATTCTCAATTGGTTCCAGAGGGCCCTTTGCATTCCATTTTTCTGGAAGGCAAACTATTTCGATTTTTTCCTTTTTAGCTTCATTAACTAATTCTTCAATTTTTTCAAAATTACCTTCATCTTTTCTAACTTGAAGCTGTAATACACCTAGTTTAACCAAGATCAAGAAGTCCTTAATTTTTTTAAAGTTTCAAATAAATTGATTAAAAATGAATTATTTAATTGTTGTTCAGTATAATCCCAAAATTCATTTAATTTTTCTGGTTCGGTTCCAGATAACTCGTATTCTAATGCCTGAAAAACCATCTCAATTTTATCTAATTGTTTTAAGAATTTTGCTTCATTTGATTTTCCTTCCTCAAATTCTAGCCATAAATTGAAATATTCATCTGAATCTTTTAAAAAAGAGCAGATTTTTTTCATTGCTTCTACTTCAGCTTCATGCTTTATTTCAGTAGATTCTTCATAAGGGGTAATATCTCCAACAATAATTTCGGGAAAATCATGAATTAAACTCATTTTTATCAACTTATCTTTATTTAATCCAATCTTATCAGCAATTATCATTGATAAAATACTTAATTGAAAACTGTGATCAGCAACAGATTCAATTTCATCTTGAATATTTCTTTGAATCCACCCTTTTCTTTTTAATTTCTTCAATTTCCCGATTAATTTAACGAAATCAATTAGATTTTTTTCTTCCTTTTTATCAAAATTCATAAAATTTCCCCATTAGGACCTTTTAGATATCTGAATTATCAAATCAATCCATTTTATTTATTAAAATATCTGCAACTTTTCGATAAGAATCTTCAACTTGAATCGTATCTGGGTCTAAATCAGGAGTATCATTTATTTCAAAAACCACAAAGCCATCATCAGTTTCAACCAAATCAAGTGCACCATATTCAGGATTTCCAATAGCTTCTCTAGCTCTTTTAGTTAGCTTCAACATTTCCTCTGTGGGCTTTTCAACATAAAGCCTCTTCAATCTATTTGCTTTCCAACCTTCAAATTCACGAACTAGTGACCAAACTTCGTCTCCAATAAAAATTAAACGCAAATCTCTATTAAATTTAATAAAATCTTCAATTACTACCGGCATTTCTAATGGGAAAATAAATGATAACAAATCATGCCACCGATCATCATTATCTACTTTGGCTTTCATTAATCCCTGATGATAGGAACCGACCTTAACAACACATGGATATTCGGGCTTATATCGACTCTCTATTAAAAATCTGCTAGTTACGAAAGCTACATGAGGAACTATTGGGATTTCGGGATCTGAACTTAGAGCGGAAAGCATTCTTAATCTATTAGCACAGATTAAATGTGCTTCTGGACGAGATACCATGGGAAATTTGGGGAATGATTTTAGTAGTTCTAGGAATGGTTCATGGATCCAATTTGGCTTAACTGCACCCCAACGCCAAATTAAACCATCAGGAGCCCAGAATCCTTCTGTTTTAGTTGAAATATATAAACTATCTTCATCTTTTTTCCTCCGCCTAACCCCTACGTCACAAAGCTTGTTAACTTCTACAAAAAAAACTTGATATTTTTCATCACGATTTCGAAATGCATCACGCCACTGATTTCCTTCAGCCCTTTCGTCTCCAATGATAACAATTTTTTTCATTTAGCTTAACAACCTTTGTTTTTCGTAAATTAATTAAAAAGCATCTTTTTTCGTTTATTTAAGTTCTTGAAATTAAAATTTCTCACGCTATATAATTTTACATTACCTATTCATATGATATGAACCACAAGGTTTTATGTTGATAATAGCAAATTTAAATAAATTCTACTTTCTTATTATACTCATGCTAAGATTTGATGGGATTTATCAATATAAATATAGAAAATTTACTCAATATTTCAGGTTTTATGACGATGGGACTGTAATAGCTGTAAAATTTCATATTTCACAGTTTCAAATGAGAAACTGGTTGAAAAAGGATGAAGTCCAGATAGGCATTAGCAAAGGAAAATATAATATTAAGGATGAAGAGATTAGGTTCTCACTCAAAAAAGTCAGCTTTGTTTATAATTATATTGGAGAGATAGATGAAAAATCCCTAAATATAACTAAATATGAGGATAAAAATTATCTAGGAGTCAGTGTTTTTAAATTCATCCCTGATATTACACCTTCTAAAGAAAATAAACCTTCTATGCCCTACGAAGTTTAAATTTTTATTCAAAGTCATAATAACCAATAATTTGTAGGTCTCGTGAATTGATTGTTCAAGTTAAAATTGATTATGATAAATGTAAAGGTTGTAGCGAGTGCATCAAAACCTGTAGGTTTGGAGTCTTAGAATGGCTTGATGAACAACCGATAGTAGTTAGCCCCAACAAATGCGGAAAATGTATGGAATGTATCGAAAATTGTCCAGAGGATGCTATTACAATAAAGGAGCCATAAATTCCAAAAATAATTAATAACTGTTTATTTAGCATGAATTTTTTTCACAACTGGTGGTCGAACCTTATATAAAATTCGATATCCGCAATGTGGACATTTGACACCGGGTAATGAGTCCATACCTTTCGCAGTTATTTCTCTGCCGCATTTACCACAGATATAAGGCAAAAATTACACATTCCTTTTTTTTCTTCTATATAATGAAATAAATCATTTAATAAAATTGTTATTCTTTAAAATGACCATTATTCCTTTAAAAAATCCCAAACTAAAATATCACCATGTCTATCTCCTGCTATTACCAAATTTGTTTCGGGAATTATTAAAACTGTATTTACTGCAGATGCATGATAAAATGGTCCATAATGTTTATCTGCTTTCATATCCCAAACTCTAACGCTATTATCATAAGATCCTGAGACTATATACTTACCGTCTGATGATATTGTAACCGAGTACACAGATCCCCTATGCTTTTCAAGGGTGTGGACCAGTTCTCCTGTCATCATTTTCCAAATTTTAATATAACAATCCCAAGACCCGCTTATTATAAACTTTCCATCAGGAGAAACTGCAACAGAACTCACCTCAGCTTTATGACCTTCAAGAGTACGAATTAGTTTTCCTGTGCGCAGTTCCCAAATCTTGATATTTTTATCATACGATCCATTGATAATATATTTATCGTCGGGTGAAATTGTTACATAGTTTTTCCAACCATCATGACCATCAAGAGAATGTAATAATTCCCCTGTTTCTATCTCCCAAATTTTAATGTCATTATCATAAGATCCACCAACAACATATTTACCATTAGATGAAACTGCGACTGATAGCACAAAATTCGTATAGCCTTCGAGAGTTTCTAGTATATTTCCTGTAATTAAATCCCAAATTTTAATAGTTTTATCCCTAGATGCACTTATAATTTTTTTTCCATCTG
>JABXJV010000069.1 GCA_013375355.1 Candidatus Helarchaeota archaeon | reverse complement strand
TCTATGATTGGATGGAAATGACAAACGATCCGATTCTTAAAGGAAAAATTATGCCTCCAAAGAAAATATAAATAAAAAAAGATAAAGGATAGAAATCATTATTTATTTATTGTTGCTTTGCTTAATTCTGCTTTTTTAGCTCCAATTTTTCTCCACATATCAATTAAATTTTTTGGAGGTTCGAGGACATCTTCTTTATTCCTGAGATGAATTGCATCCGATGGACATGTTGGGACACACACACCACAACCGATGCAACGGTCTCGATCTACGATTGAGACATCTTCTATTGTTATTGCGTCCATAGGACATCGATCAGCACAAGTGCCGCAACCGGAACATAGATCTCCATCTACTTCCGAATAATAATTTGTCGCAAAATATTGAGATGGCTTGTCAAGTTTCTTAATATTGGAAAGAATTCCACAACAACAACCGCAACATATGCAGAGCAATCCAGGTTCTTGGAAATTCCAAGGTTGAATTACGAGACAATCTTCTTCTGCCTTCTTTAAAATTTTAAAGACTTCCTCCTTACTGATCTCGCGTGCGTCGCCTCGGTCTATCATCCATTGATTATTGGATAAACATCTATCTGTAAAACTATGTTTGCAGGGCGTTCCAAGGATTTCTTTTTCTTGCGTGCATATGCAATCTTGTACGGAGTAAGGTCCTTTATGAGTTTCAATGAGTTGTTTAACGTCATCATATGTCATTACTATGTTATCGCTAGTTAGGGCAGCGTTGAGTGGTATGGTGCGTAGTTGGGGAATCCCAGACAAATTATATTCATCAATAAATTCTTCATTCAAGTATTCGTCAAAAGCTTCAGCTCTTTCTTTCGTGAGTCTGTTAACGTTAAACTCGTAAAATCCTACTGCAAGAGGTGCATTTAAATATATTCTTTCACCAGTATCCGGAATATCGGCATGAAGTATTAGACCATTTTCCACCAAGTCATCTAGCATGTCCTTCGTTTCTTCAAGGGACATTCCTTCCTTTTTCGTGCGCCTATAAATGCTCTTTAAAGGTGATGGGAAGAAACTTAATTTAGTTGCAAATTCCGCTTGTTTCGGATTAAAGAATGCTTTTAATAATCGGATGTCTGATCCAGATTTAGCACGTGGAAAGCCAATAGGTCCTGTATCGAGATGTTGCTGTAATTTTCGATAAATATCTTCATTCTCGCTCAGAAAACTCACCTTATAAGCTTTTTATTAATTAGGTTCCCTAATTTTTATAATTATTAAATAATAGTTTATTTTAATAATTAAGATTAATCAATAGATCTTACTTTTTAATAAATAATTAAATGATTAAGAATAAAATTATATTTCTGTAAAATGAGTAAAGTAAAAGGATGTGATAAAATGTTGAAAACAAAAGTAACTGAAATGCTGGATTTAAAATATCCAATATTTGCAGGTAATATGATGAATATAACAAACCCAGAATTCGCTGCAGCATGTTCTAATGCAGGGGCGCTCGGAATTCTCGCCTCAGTCATGTATCGTAAACCTGAACCATTACGGAAAGCTATAAATCAGCTTCAAGATTTGACGGATAAACCATATGCAGTTAATGTAAATTTATTCCCAATGCTTATGCCAGTAAAGCAGATCGACCTAGTTAAGGTTATGATCGAAGAAGGCGTTAAAATTATTGAAACATCAGGCCACAAAGCCCCTGAAAAATATGTGCCGCTTTTTAAAGAAAACGATGTAATCTGGATCCATAAATGTGCTGGTATACGTTATGCATTAACAGCAGAAAGACTCGGGGCTGATATTGTAGAAGTTGTTGGATACGAAAATGGTGGTGCGACCGGTCGTTTTGATATTGGAACAATAGTATTGACTCCTGCAACTGTAGATGCCTTAAAAGTTCCTATTGTAGCAGGTGGTGGCATTGCAGATGGAAGGGGTGTAGTTGCGGTATTAAGCTTGGGAGCACAAGCTGCATTAATAGGTTCACGTCTTCTCCTCACAAAAGAATGTCCAATTCATGAAAATTTGAAACAAGCTCTTGTTAAAGCCGGAATTTATGACACTTGTCTTGTTATGAAATCAGTTAATGCGACTCATCGTGTATGGACTAACAAGGCAGCACAAGAAGTACTTCAATTAGAGAAAACAGGTAAGCAAAACGAGATTTTTAATGCTGCTGCAGGAACTAAAACAAAAGAAATGTACGATGAAGGTAATCTAGATGCAGGAATCATCTCTTGTAGTCAAAGTATAGGATTGGCACACGATATACCAACAGTCAAAGAGTATTTCGATCGTATTATGAAAGAAGCCGAAGATATAGTTAAAAAGCTTAACAATTAACGGATTCTAATATGAAAGCAGATGCTATAGTAGTTGGAGCAGGACCTGCTGGGTCAACTTGTGCTATTGAATTAGCTAAAAATGGTGCACATGTTATATTACTTGAAAAGTCAGCAATTGGTCGTTATAAGCCATGCGCTGGGGGTCTTCTAGGTGCAAATGAAGAGGAGTTTGGGAAATTACCAAATTCAGTCCGTCAACAATCAATAAATCAAGTTGTAATTGGAACAAAAGATAGGATTGGAAAAATGAATCCAATTCATGATGGTGAAAAATTTGGAACTTTAGTTTATAGGACAGAATATGACCGTTATCTAGCAGAAAGTGCACAATCTGCTGGTGCTGAGCTTTATACAGAAACAGAAGCAATTTCGGCTAATAGATTTAATGATAGAATAGAAGTTGAAACAATTTCAAAAAATGGAGAAAAGAATACTTTTCTCTCTAATTTGTTAGTAATAGCAACCGGTCTATCGTCATCAAAAATACAGCGTTCTTTAGGTGTAGAATATCCGAGAGAAACTGTAAATTGTGTACAAGCTGAATTTACCATAGCCGATAGTATTATTGAAGAACGATTTGGAGGAGGAGATATTGAAATTTATTGGGATGCAAAAGGGATAGCTTCACATGGATATGCTTGGATTTTTACGAAACCTGGAGGATTAACTGTGGGTGTTTTAGACTATTTTATTAAAGTTGAACGACTTAAAAAGATAATTAAAAAACATCCTGCAATTTCACCCCGATTACAAGGAGCTCAACCACTATTAATAGAAAAACGACACTACTGGGCTGCATCCATTCCAGATAGAATATCAGAATATACATATTATCCCCGAACTTTAGTTATTGGTGATGCTGCTGGCTTTGTAGATAGAATGAACTATGAAGGTATATATTATGCAAGGAAATCCGGTAAAATTGCTGCTGAAGTAATTCTAAAGGCAATTTCACGTAAAAATTTCTCTGCGGCATATTTAGGACGTTATGAAAAGAGATGGAATCGAGAAATATATCTGCCATATTTATTGGACTCCAGGTTTACTCATCATTTTTATTACCATTCTTCATATCTTGACGAGTTTGCAAAGGCAGTTGTTGATGTTTTAAATGATGAAACTGTTATTAAAAAATTGTATCAAGAGGCTCGAAAAAATAAAGAAATTAAATATTTGTATAAATCAGAAATATTTCAATTAGAAATGGTTAAAAAACTTCAAGAAACTTATGATAAAGAAACCTTTAATGATATGTATAAGCATTTTATACATGAAAACCCAGTATAAAAATTAGAAATAAAATAAAAACTGTCAATTTCATAATAATATTAAGAAAAATGAAAGTAGCTAAATGTTAAATTTTTTGAAATCTTAATTTTTATAAATAATTAGCACTATTTATTTACAGATAACTGATTGGGTATTTTAATGTCAGAAGACGAATTTGGAGCAAAAGAAGACGTCGTTTTAGCGATTAAAAATAAATTAGACGTGGATAAGGAGACACTGTTTAAGTTACCAATTGATGATTTAGACACAATATTTGGCTTAATTTATCAAGATTCAAATGTATCCCCCTCAGAAATTGCTGAAATAATTGAAAATTCTGATCCTGGAGATATTGTTAATAATATTGAACAAAGGATATATGAAGTTGCTGTCCTTCCAAATAATTATGATGAAAAGCAAGATATTATTGCAGGAATTTTAGTAAATATTCATGAAGAGTATCTTGGACTTGATTTAAAGAATGAGATTAAAGAAAGACTCATGAAAATTGACGATATTAATAAATTGGCAAATTTAAGTCAAAAGAATTTAAAATCTCTCCAAGTAGCTTTGGGTATAAGACCACCTATTAGAACACAGAAACCCATATCGGTGCCATCAGCTCCTGAATCGCCTACATCTCCTCCTTTTACCTCCCCTCCTATCCAAGAAGCCGATACGTCTCCACTTTCTACTCCCACGATACCAGAAGACGATAATTCAGCCCCTTCAGAACCAAAGTTTCCTGTTAAACCCCCTCCCGATAGACGCCCTGACCAAATTGTAGCACACAGACATGAAGAAGTTTTGGAAAAAATAACGGTAATAGAAAAAATTATAAAACATGCAAAAGTTCATCCTGAAACGCAAATTAGAGGGAAAGAAGTTATGAAACGAATCCATCCAGATAGATTGGATAGGATAATTCGAATATTTAAAGATGCAAAGAAAAAAGAACGTATAAGAACTCTTTTTGATTGGTTTGTAATCAGTCAAATAATTGAAGAAATAGATGTACTTGTTACTCATTGGCAAGGAATTCAACAAGGAGCTGGAGCTTATCAGGCTGCAATTGGTATGGCAAGATTCGATAATATATTAGATGATATGTCCAATAGAGATTTAGAAAATTTTATAAAACGGGCTCGAAAAGCAGTAAGTGATGTACAAGAATCTCCTGATATAAATATAAGGATTATTGGTGTCGAAGAAATAAAAGAATTAGCTCTTGATTTATTTCATAAATACGTGCGAATCTAGATATGTGCCAATGTAGTCAAAGTAATCTATTTTTTAATTTTTAATATGGAAAAATTAGATTGAAAGAATTAAATGAGGATGATACCCTCGTTCGTAAATCTCATGGAATTTTTTATACACCGAATTATATCGCCAAATATATTGTAAGAAATACAATTGAAGTTTTAATCATTAAATTATATCAAGAATTAAATTCGAGTAAAGATTTAAAACAATTGAATCAAGTCCTTAGTAAAGCTGAAACATTAAAGTTTTTAGACCCAGCCTGTGGTAATGGAGTATTTTTACTGGAAATCTTTAAAATTATGCGTGATTTTTATCAATCTTACAATGAAAAATTTGATATCCTACTTGAACAAAGATCTAAAAATCATTTGAGTAATAAATTAAAAAGAATTCAATATCCAGGATTACATGCCATTTACAATAATATATATGGTGTTGATAAGAATGAAAATGCCGTTAAGGAAGCATGTAGAAAATTAAAGGGTGAATTAAAGGAAGGAAAAAATATTCATGGATCCTTTTTAATGGATTTAAACATTAAAGTAGGAAATTCTCTTGTTTTTCTTTATAATTTCAAAAGAAATAAGGTTGAAGAAAAAAGTTTGGAAGAAATTTCTCAATTTCGTGCAAAATTAAAAAACCATGATCTGTCTTTAAAACACCACAAAAAATTAAAAAAAGAAATCAAAAATGTTCAAGATCCATTAAATAGACGTTATAGCTCAAGTTTTAGCGAATTTTTTAATATAAAAGATTGGAAATATAAACCATTTAATTGGTTATTAGAATTTCCAGAGATATTTCTATATAACAAAGGGTTTAATGTTATCGTTGGAAATCCACCCTATATTCGCGTTCATAAGCAAGACCCTGAATTGAAAAAATATCTAAAATCAGTATATATCTCTCCAAAAATGGATTTTGACATATATATTTGCTTTATTGAATTAGCCCTTATCTTACTTAAAAAAAATGGTTTGTTGTCGTTCATTGTTCCTGATAAATTTTTAGTTCGAGAATATGCTGAAAATTTGCGATATTTATTATTGAATAACACACATTTAATCGAATTACTTGATATTTCAAGATGTGAGGTATTTAAGGCAAGCACTTACCCTCTAATAATTACTTTAAAAAAAGTTGAAGAGCCACTTATCACTTCAAAGAAGATTGTTCGATTCCATAAAAACGAAATAGATGTATATCAAATTCGTGGAAAAATTAATAATAATTTTGAACACATTAAAGAATCACCTAATATATTTCATAAAAAAATTAATCAGTTAAAATTTACAAACACTCCCAAATCGCGAATTTATATAAATGTGGATGAAATTTATGATATTATAGAAAGTAAACTTGAAAAATTACCTAAAATTCGAGATTTTGTTGAAAAAAATGACATATTTTGTGGCACTCCAAGGGCGAAATATTATCATAGTTGGAAAAAATATGTAACAGATAAACTCCCTAAAAATAAAGAATATTTAAAATATATTGTTTGTAGAAATATATCACCTTTTAGCATTAATTGGGGAATACCAATAAATTCTTTTAGAACTTCTTATGAAACTCCATATTTTAAATTTCATTATAGCGCAATGCCAGCCCAGAAATGGAAAAATTTTCAAATTATTCCTAAAATTTTAATTCGTGGTAATGACACTAGATTGACAGCAGCTATTGACAAAGAGGGTTATGTTTTTGTTGGAATTTATGCTATAATTCAAAACCAATATGATCCGAAATATTTAGTAGGATTAATTAATTCGGATTTGATTAATGCTTATTTTTTCCATAAAAATCCATCAATTAAAGTTAGAGGAGGATATTTTTCAATTAATAGCTCACATTTATTAAACTTACCCATATATCCTGCATCTGAAAAAGATATCAACTCTATTTCAAAAATTGTTTTGAAAATTATCAAATTAAATGAAGAAAAATTCAAAATTTCCGAAGATAATCAAAATAAAATTGATATTCAAATAAATCTCTTATTGGAAGAATTAAACAACAAAATTTATCAAATTTATGGATTAAATAATAACGAAATAGAAAAAATAAAAACCTTTACGAATGAATATAAAATTCGAAAATAATTTTACTTTAAAAAAATCATTAAAAACATCAAAAATAAATTTTAAGAATAATGGATTATGGAATTTTAGACTTGCCAGCTATGAAGCTTCTTTAAAAGTTCTTGTAGATTTTCGTTGAGTTCTTCGATTTCTTGAATTTGTTGGTTTGTAATTATTTTAGATTGCTCCATTAATTTTGGATCGGATGCAATTTTCTCTTCAAGACGAGTTAAAAGAATTGTATTGCTTCTGATTGAGCTCGCCAAATTTTTCAATCTCTTTATTCTATATACAGATTCTGGACCTGTATCTGATAGTTCTTCTATTTTTCTATCAAATTCATCTAAATAATTTAAAATTGACTCTAATTTGTATTCTTTTTTCATTTTTTTAACTATTTTAATAATTTTATCAATAATTTCTATTGATTTGGCAATTATATCTTGAATTTCTTCTTTCAAGATGAATATTGTTGTTACTAAATTCGAAGTTCCAAAATCCTCAAGGTGTCCTAATTTAGATTTTTTCAATATCTTTATTACTTCTTCAGGGTCGATGTTGAGGTGATCAGCTATAGTTATAATGTGTATAAAACCAGAATTATTCCTTGCTAATTCAATGGCGGTATTTATCATTTCCTCATCATTAAGTTTCTTTCGGGCTCCAACTCGAGCTCGTTGTCTATCTAAAAATTTCCTAACATTTTTATCAAGGAAATTTAAATCAAGTTTAAATTGAACTGGTGGAAATCTTTCGGGCAATTTACGAGCCGCATCACCTTCAGGAAAAGTGGGTTCATAGAGATCTAATGGACCGAAAATCACTTCTCCCATCTTTTTATAATAAAAATCATCACCATTTCGGATAATTTGAGTAAAATCTTGCTTATAAATATCTCCAATAGGGGCGAATAACATACCGCCGTCAGAGTCTAATTGATATATTACATAATCCAAATCTTCTTTTTCAACTTGACCTGTAACTAGGATTTTTTGCCATGGACCAGATTCTTTTAAACCATATACAACATTTCCATGAATAATTGTAATATTTTTTCCATAACCAGTTTTATCTAGGTTTTTTCTGGTAATATTAACAAGTTCTTTTATAGATTCTACAATAATTATTTCTCCACCTGGACATAAATGGCTTGCAATTGCCGATATATATCCACTTTTTGAACCTAAAATCAATAAATTATCATTTTCTTCTAAACAAAGATTCTGTAACATAATACAAATCATATGAGGTGCGCTAATTGTTCTGCGAGTTGGAGGTCTGGAATAAAATAATTGGGGAATATCTTCATATATTCGTCGATCGTCAGTCAAATTTTTAGGTATAAAATCTTCAAGGGGTACATTTAAAAATGCTCTTATTAAGCGCTTATCATGTAATATTCCACGCTGTTGTAAACTTTGAATTAAACGCTCTGCTTTTCTTGTCATTAATTTAACCTTTAAAAATTTTTAATTATTCTTGGGCTAACATTGTAAAAGGAAACATAATATATAATGCTTTTAGTTTGGTTAATTTGTGAGATAGTACGTTTATTTAAAGTAATTATTATTAAAATTTTAATTCAAATAAAAAAAATAAAATATAATTAAATAGGTTGTGAAAAGATTGCATGAATTATCTTTTAAAAAAGCTCAAAAGCGTGTTCATGATTTTATTAAAATGTTTGAAGAAGGTTATTGGTCGCCACTATCCATGCTTGCTTCCATTGTTGAGGAAATTGGAGAGGTTTCAAGAGAAATTAATGCTCTAGAAGGTTATAAAATAAAGAAAAAGGGTGTGGATACTAATTATAAAAAAAATATAGGTATGGAATTAGGAGATTTAATTTTTAGCATCATTTGCTTGGCAAATTATTATGATATTGATCTAGAAGAAAATTTTGAATTGATTTTAAAAAAATATGAAAATCGGGATATGAATAGGTGGACTAAAAAGAAATAATTTCTATTGAACCATTATTTCTAAAATATTATCCATTATTTCAATAGTATTATCAGTTTTTCCGAATTTTTTTAATTTAACGTTTAAGAAATAAGTTTCAACTTCCATAATGTCGAGTCCAACTAACTCAACTTTCTTTGTATGAATGAAATTTTTTAACGATTCAGCAACATTATTCAAGCATTCTTCATCAACTCCAGTGTAATCATAAAACCGGGATGCGAGAATAGCATTTAAAGCGCCGACATCTACATCGATCGATACATATACATATGGGGTGTTAATAGATTGAAGAGCTTCCTCAAACTGATTTTTCATTTTTTCGTTATTGCTTGAATTTGGAATAAATTTCACTCCTTTTTTTTCATAGGAAAGATAAAAATCAACATAATTTTTTACCCTTGGGTCTTTTATACTCCTGAACTCATCTCGAGGATAATCCATACATCCAAAAACTATCAAATTTTCAGGTTTTATCTTACCCTCTTCAATCAGATAAGAAAGAAAAGTCCCACAATTATAAGTTCGAGGAATTTCAAGATTTTCATTAATCGAATCGACTAATTCTGGAAAAAAGATCCCGATTTCTTCTTTGTGTTCTTTAGAATATTTTGCTAAATCAAGCCTTAACTTAGAGGGTATACCATCGAAATGTCCATCAAGTATTATTAAAGTAATATTTTTTGCTCCAAATTTATCTGATAATACATTTAAAACACCACCTGTAAGAGAGTGATCAGCACCGATCATTAATGGTATATCTGGTAACACCCTTTCTTCGATAAATTGTTCAATTTCATCAGAATATTCCTTACATCCATTGCTGTCTAAAAAAATCCTAAAATCTAATGGATTGATAAATTGAAAATCTTCAAGATCGGGTTTTGGTCTAAGCCAAGATTCAATTGGGAATTTGCCAATTTTTTCAAAATCGGGAAGTTTAAGATATTTTGAATAGAAAATAAAAGTGTCATAAGCGTCAAGAAATTTAGTTCTTTCTTTATTACCGGAGGCTAAGGCACTTAGATGGGCTTGCTTGATTGAAATCTTCGTTTGAGTATCAGATGGATCTAGAGCAGCTCCAAACACCTTAATTTTTTTTGACATCTAAATAAAAGCCCTTAAGAGTTAATCATACAGAATGAACAAACTATTTGATATTATTAATGTTTATTACTTAGAAGGATAAAAGAACGGGGAAGTTAAAAATATTTTAAAAAGAAATTATAAAAATTTGTTAAAAAACAATTAAGGTGAGCCCAAAGGCCATATTTTCGGACGTTTCTGGACCTCTCTCTCGTTTGCAGCGTCCATAATATCTCTTAAATCTAAAGCTGCGGTCATATTTCCTAAAATCCACCCACCTCCACTCCATAAAGGAGTCATAATGTCTATTTCCCCTAAGATAGTTCTAATAAAATCGTAATAACGAAAATGTATTATTAAATCAGGTTCGGCGTCAGGGATTCCAGGTGCAATATCTGTAGGTGAAATCATGATTCGCACATATTCAGTTTCTCGTCTTGGATGATCAATTTCTAATAATATCACACGAGGAACAAAAAAACCTGCTATCTCAACAGCTTTCGGATTTCCAACTATATTGGAAACCATCATATCATGAAATATTTCAAATACAGTTGGTTCTATTTCTCTTCCGGGTAAAATAAAATCTACGTTCTTCCACCAACCATCTGCAAGCTCTCTATATGTGTATGTCTCCTTTTCTCCCTCTTCCTCTGCCTCATCTTCAGTAACATACTCATATTCGTATTCATATTCGTATTCTACGTCTTCATCGTATTCATCATCATTTTCTTCTGTTTTTTCTTTCTTTTCCTCTGCCAATTTAATACACTCATTCTAAATTTATTAAATTATACTAAAAACAAAGTTATATAATATGTTATTATAATTTTCCGTTTTTATTCATTTGGTTTTTAGTCAATAATATGTCAATGATATTACATATTTAGAATTATATATTCCCATTTTAATATCTAGCTAAAAAAAAATTTGATTTATATTATTTAACTTTCTTTATTGAAGTAGATCTTTTTAGTAATAAGCCAAAAAAGTTATCTTTGGTTAATGCTCCATTACAAGAAATTTTATCCCCTACATTCAATGATACTTTATTGTAACCCTTTTCACCTAATCTGATTGTTAGTTTTGAAATCTCTTCTATTTCCTTCTCATCATAATCACTTTTTTTCTTTATTTGAGGCCCAATTTTTACTTTATCTAAATCTAATAAATAGTATTTTGATTTATGTCCTTCAAATACAGATTCCCTTTCATCGATTTTATTGATTTCACCCTGATATATTGTTACTCTAGAATCAAGATATTTAGAAATTTTTGACATTGCTGAGCTTTCATCAACCATAGTTACTGACTCAGGAGTTTTGCGCTTTGAGTCCTTTTCTCCAACTTCTGTCGATACTTTTGATATGGAAATCGTCTTTATTTTCTTTTCTAAATCCTTTGGAATTTTGGTCATTTTCCAATCTGAAATTTTAAAATATTTCTGTATTAGAGAGAAAATAAATCCTACCCAAAAATGATTACATAAACCACCTTCGGAACCTATCCTACAATCGCAATCACGTTCTGGATCATGGATGTTATCCTTCGTTATTGATAAATATGAGGATGTTTCCCAATTAAATCCCTTAAAATCTATCTCAATTTCATGGTTATCGGGATCTTTAATCTTAATTCCATCGATCGATTCTCTTCCCGTACCATTTATTATATCAATAGCATTATCAATCGATTTGGTTATAAATCCTAATTCTTTTGTTTTCAAAAACTCTTCTATTTCTTCATCGGACATGGAATCTATAATATAATCGATTAAATCTGCTTTCTTATACTTTGAATATCCTTTTATTTCAAGATCCTTACAAGTTTGCTTTAATTCTTTAAGATTTAATGATTGAAATAAATATTTCAAATAAGTTTTATCATCAATTTTTCCACTCATTTTTAAACTTACCTAAAAACTTATAGAATGCCCCCGACTTTAGGCGGGGGATGAATGTAATTAAATTATAGTATTATTGAATTGTAATAAAAATGTAATTATTTTTAAAAATGATTTTGCGCAAAGTTCCGCCTTTAAATAGGAAAAATATATATCTTGCGCATTTCTAATATATATTTAGAATGAAGCGGACTAATATTATCGAATTAAAACTTACCAAACAACAAGCAAGGATTTTAAAAGAAATATTAATCCGTAG
>JABXJV010000068.1 GCA_013375355.1 Candidatus Helarchaeota archaeon | reverse complement strand
GTCTAAGTTGGCGTGAAAAAGCTGCGAAGATTGTTATTTGGATGGGAGATGCACCTCCGCACGGAGTTGAACCATCAGGAGATAATTTCAAGAAAGGATGTCCAGATGGCAAGGATTGGAAAAAAGAGGCAAAATATTCTTATGATAGGGGTATTTTAATTTATCCGATTGGATGTTACCCTGAAATCCAAGGTTATAAAAAGGCTATAAAAGTATATAAAGAAATAGCTAAAATATCCCAGGGACAATTTATTCCACTTGAGAAGGCCCATCTCCTTGTTAGTCTAATTACTGGTGTAGCAGAAAGTGAGCTTGAAAAATTAAAAATAGAAGGATTAGTCGCTCAGGAAATGCGAGAAGTAATGGCCGCAACCCCTTCAGCCAGTCCTAAAGAAGTAGAGGAAATGGTATATTCAAGACTTAAGAAAAAAGATGTTAGCTTGAGATCACTGTCTGCAGCTAAGTTTGAAGCAGGTGCGCCTGTCGAGGAAGAAGATCTCAAAGTTGAAAAACGTAAAATTGAAAAAGATGATATCAAAGAAGCAATTAGACAAGCGAAATTGAAAAAATTAACGTAGGATTAAAAATTACTTAATCCAATCTCATCTTTTTAAATATTTTTTTAACAAAAGGAAAAAATAGTATTATGTTATAATTTAATATAAATTTCCGAATCAAAGGAGTGTGCAATAAAAAAATGGAAGGAGAAGCTAAAAGTCTATATAAACAAGCAAAAGAAGATATGGAAGATAAAGATTATGATAAAGCAATAGATAGGTTAAATCGAGCTCTAGAAATTTACCGAGACCTTGGAAAACAGAAAGATGTAACTAAATGCGCCAAAGAATTGGAAAAAGCATATGAAAAACAAGCTGAAGCCATTAATAAAATTGCTGATGAATTATTTAAACAAGAAAAATACGAAGAAGCAATTAATTATTACAAGCAATCGGTTGAACTTATTAAAGAGACTAGTAAAAAGAAAGATCAATCTAAATATGATAAAGAACTTCGAAAAAGTTATGAAAATTTTGCTCATGAAATAAATAAACAAGCTGATCAATTGAAAAAAGAAAAAAATTACGATGTAGCTATTGAATTATATATAAAAAGTATTGATTTAATGAAAAAGTCATATAACTCGGATAAAGTAAACGAGTTAATGAAGGAATTAGGGAAAACTGCTGGCGAACATGCTAAAGATATTAATAAACAAGCTGATAGAGAATTTAAACAAAAAAATTATGGGAAATCACTGGAATTATATGAAAAATCAGTTGAAGTTGCTGATAAATCAAATAATGCAAAATTAATCTCCAATCTAACTAAAGAACTATATAAAAATTATGAAGTTTTAGCTGAGAATCTAGAAGAATCTGCCGAAAAACTGATTGATGAGGATAATTATAATGAAGCTATTGATAAACTCAGTAATGCTTTACGCTTCATTGAAAAGACTAGAGATGATAAAAAAGTAAAAAAATTGAGGAAAAAAATTTCAAATCTTTATGAAGATAATGCAGAAAAAATAAATAAAACTGGGGATGAAGCGTTTAAACGAAAAGACTATGAAAAGGCAATAGATATCTATCACAGCAGTTTTGAAATGGCTAAAGAATCTCAAAATCAAAAATTGATTGATAGATATCGTGATGAATTAAATAAGTCATTTGAAAAATATGCAGAAGTAGTGAATAAGCAAGGGGATGAGGCATTTGAAGCAAATGACTTTGAAAAGGCTGAAATGATTTATATCAAATCTCTCGGTCTAGCTACAGAAAGTGGTAAAGACTCTTTAATGAATGAATATTCCAAAGAATTAAGAAAAACACGTGAAAAATGGGCTGAAAAAACTAAGGAATCTGCAAAACAAGCTATAAAAGATAGACAATATGAAATTTCTATTAGAAATTTTGAACAAGCACTTGAAATCATAAAAAGAACAGAGGATGAGGATGTAATTAAAGAATATTTAGAAGATCTTCAGGATGCATACGAAGATTGGGCTGATAAATTGAATAAACGAGGAGATAACGCATATGACGCAAAAAATTACGAACAAGCTGTCGAATTATACTCTAAAGCCTTTGACTTGATTGAAAAAACAGAAGATGAAGGCAAAATCAAAAAATATCGAAAAGATAGAGATAAAGCGATGAAAAAATTGACCTAAAACATCCTTTAATTTTCTTTAATTTCATTGTAATATTACACATTTGTTTTACTAAAGAATGGACTGATTAATTCCTTTTTTTTTCTATTTTTAGAGAATCTAGATAAAATTTTAGATAAATTTCCTGATTTAATTAAAAATAGAGATTTAAAAAAAGGGGAATTTATTAAAAAATTTTATTATTTATTGTTATTCTGTCCAACCGATTTTACTTTTAAACCATTCTGGCATTCGGAAACAAATCCATAATGTGATACCAGCTAACACAAAGAAGATACGAAATGGTATGGCTAATTCTCCTAAGAAGGGAGCAACTTCTGTAATATATCCGATTGCGAAAAAAAGGAGTCCAATTCCCATCCAACGAGCTCTAATTGAATTTGGTGGATTATTATCGCGCATTTTAGAAGAATAATAAAAGAATATTGACGGTGCAATTAAAATTATTGGCAATAGAGTGCAATAAACGATAATATAAGTTTTTGGTTCATAGACTAACTCGTAATTAACGACATCGGCATGCGGATAACTAAGAATAATTGAATAGACTAAAATTCCAACATATATCGCTGCTATTAACGAAACAATTACCGTGAGTATCTTTACTCTATCAGGATAAGTGGTATGGAAGGAAAATATATCAAAGCATACGATAGCAGCACCGCTAAATATTAATGCAAAAATAGCCATTGTGTCTCCAAGAGAACGATTACCTAAAGTCGAATAACTTACCTTCTCTATAATAAGAAAAATGACAGCTATTAATAAAAATCCAAAGGCCAGTGCCCAATATAAAGTGGCAGCCATTTTTGTCTCTCTATAACTATTAAACATTTGATAAGCCAAGAACGCTACAATAATCATTGCAACTATTATGATTCCAAGACCAAATAATTCCAAGGGGTTCTTTAAAATTGAATATTCCGCAAGTCTATTTCCTAAAAATTCAAACTCGTACAATGAAAACATTTTAATCCCAGATTTGAAAGTAATTCTTTTAGAAATTTTTTTACCAAAATTATATTTTTTTAAATGTTTCAATTATATGATAATTTAGATAATAATAATTTTCTATTTCATATAAATTCAAAAAGAAATAGTCATAAACTCTCTATTTTATCGGTAAAGGGAAACAATATTATAAGGAATTTTCTATTAAAATAATTAGATAAATATGCTTGGAATATAAAAATGAGTTCAGCTATCTATGATATTGTAAGAAACATTTCGGGAAAAATGGGACAACTTGTTGGAGTAAAGGTATATGTTGCTGTAACTGGTAAAGATGGAAATTTTATTTACTTGGATGATGTATTTGATGATTATAAAGAATTTATTAAGAGGTTTGTGGAAACAAATTTTAATTACCTTCGACAAGGCGAACATTCAATTCCCTTGAGTTCAGAAAATATAATTTTCTTTAAAACTACTGAAAATACTATGACTATATTATATAATCCAAAGGGTAAGATCGGTCAATTATTAGCTTTCAAAAGTATGATGCGTAATTATTCTGAACCAATTGAGAATTGTTTGGCAACTGTGGAAAGTGCGACAGTTGAAGTGATTGAGGAAACTGCAGCTTCTAAATTAATTGCCCAACAGATGGAAGAGTTAGGTGTTGTCTCCCGGAAAGATAAATATTACAATAAAATAAAACCAATTCTACTCAGATCTCTTAAGAAAAAAAGATAAATTCAATCTAGTCGAAAGCACGATTCTTAATAGATGTGATGGAAATATTACTTTACATAATATAATAAGAGACGTAGATGTCAGTGATTCTAGAGTTATTAACGTCTTACAAAAATTTCAAGGAAAAAAACTTATCGGATTTGAAGATTACGAACTTTTTAATATCTCCTGTCCTGAATGTAAGAGTTCGGTGAAGTACTTCATTCCTAAATTTATGCTGGAGAAAAGCAAAAATGGAATTCGAGTTCAACTTTTTCCTGAAGAATGTAACCATACTTTTATTGCATTCATTGATAAAAAATTAAAAATCAAGACTAAGGTAGCTGAAAAATTATTAGATTTTAAAGACTCATTAGATCTTAGAGAAATTTCAATAGAAAATTTGATATCTTTTTTTGGTCAAGATGTATTCTTTAACATTTTTCATGCAATATTCTTCCGATTTTATACAGTTTTCATTGGAAGAGAGGAAATAATTAATATAATGACACAATTTTTAAGAAAAATCTTTACACAACTAGAATATGGACGTCATATATTTGCAATTGACCAGGAAGAATTTGAAAGAAATACTAAAAAATATAAGGACTTTCTAATTATAGATTTTAATTCTAATATAGTTATTGAACCTTATGATGAAGAAGAAGAAATTTTTGATTTTGAATTCAAATTATTTAAAAAAGTATTACAAAATCCAGATCAAAACGTGCAGATTTTAGATACTTATTCCGAATTTGAACGCTTAATACTCCTTACCGATACAATCTTAAAAGAACTTGAGCCTATAAAACAAATCTCAGAAGACGACCTTATGAAAGAATTGGACGAAAAATTTCAGATGAAGATTAATCGTTATGAAATACCTATTATTAAAAAATTATCCGAGATATACTATGGTACAGATATATCAAAGAAAGTTACACGTACTGTTGTTGGGCAAATGAGCAGTTGGTTTGAAAAGATCTAATCTTTCTATTTTTAATTATTTTATGGAAAATTTTAATGTGATTTGTCATTGGTCTAATTCTAAAAATAAATTATTAAGTTTATTAAATTAATAACCTTTTTATAAAATTATAAGTTCAATATTAATAAAGGACAGTTTAATTAATGTTAGAGTCTAAAATTAAATTAAAGGGTAAAAGACAAGTTGATCTAATAATGAATAGGATATCTGTTGAGCAAATAAAGAATGGACATGAAGGAAATTCATTCAAATTACAAATTAGAAGAAAAATGAAACAATCTTTCCCATCAGGTGCAAAATCCATTGACTATGAACTAGCAGATGCTACAGGATCTATAAAAGGGAGAAAATTTATTAATAAAGATGATGAGATTAAAAGTCTTTTTGATGATATAAAAATTGGAGATATATGCGAAATAACAGGCTCTTATTCTCTTAAATATAAATCAATCACTATCGATACGCTTAAAAAAACTCAAGAATTTAATTTAGAAGAATTTGTTAAAATCCCAAAAATCGATGATGAACAATTGATGAATGAGATTAGATCAGTGATCGAAGGATTAGAGAACCCACATTTGAAGAATTTATGTAAGTACGTTTTTCAGGATGAAGAATTTGTAAAAAAATATAAAAGTATTCCCTCTGCAACAAAATACCATCACACATATCCTAAAGGAAATCTTGAACATATTATTGGTGTTCTTAGAATCTGTAAGACTTTATTAAACTTATATGATACTTCACAAAATCGTTATATAAATAGAGATCTTCTTCTAACTAGCGTGATTTTTCATGATGTAGGGAAATTATTTACTTATGAATTACATAATGGAATCGGAAAAGTTACTGAATTGGGAGCAAAAATAGACCATATTGTGCTAGGTAACAATTTCATTTTAAAACAAATTGAAAATTTTAAAGATTTTCCTGAGTCATTGAAAATAGATCTTACTCATTTACTTTTGAGCCATCATGGTAGAAAAGAATGGGGGTCTCCAGTCACTCCTAAAACCCCTGAGGCTGAAATTTTACATTTAGCCGACTTATTAGATTCGAGATTTAGGAAAGCATTAGAAGGGAAGTTTACATTAAGTTCTTATTAATCTCCTTAAATATTTCTTTTTTTCTTCCATAAGAAAATTCATTTTTGATAATTGAGGTTTTTTTTATTTCAAAATGTGCTCAATTATAAATATAATGATGTTTTAATTATCTTAATTCGTGAGGGTCCATTATGGATGAGAAGCGTTATAAATTAAAAATAATAATCATCGGAGACTATGCAGTAGGAAAAACTAGTCTTTTAAGTGGATATATTGATAAACAATTTACATCAGACTATAAACCAACGCTAGGATGTAATATACTTAAAAAAGAGTTTCAAGGCGAAAAAATCTCAGTAGGAATGAATTTCTGGGACTTGGCCGGTCAAGAATTATTCAGAACTCTCCAGAGCGCATATTTCGAAGGTGCAAATGGCGTAATGATAGTTTATGATGTTACACGCCCAGAAACTTATGAAAATCTCTCTGTTTGGTATTCTGATTATTTAGATAAAGGGACAAATAAAGATGCCCCTGGAATTATTATTGGGAATAAAATTGATTTGGAAAGAAAGGTCAGTGAAGAACAAGGAAAAGAGTTTGCCGATAAAATAAATTATTATTTTATTGAAACTTCTGCTCTCGAAAATCGAAATGTTACAGAAGCTTTTCAATATTTAATAGAAAAAATAATACCTAAATCTTAGAAAGTCAACTGATTTCTTCATATATTTTTATTTTGATTTATTTTTGGTTTTCTTTTTAGATTTTTTCTTAGATTTTCCCTTAGTTTTTTTAGATTTTACCTTAGGCTTCTTGGTTTTTGCCTTAGGTTTTTTTGTAGTTTTCGCTTTAGGTTTTTTCTCCACCTTACCCTTTTGAATCTTTTCAATATATTTCATTACTTGCGGTAATATATTTAAACGTGAATAGAAGTAGTCATTGACTAATTTTACTACTTGAAACCTAGATTCATCCACCAATCTATCCCATTCTTCATCAGTAATCTTTGTAAAACCAATAATATCGTCTCTAAGATGAAATAAAGATTCTACTATTTCAGTCTCTTCAGGCCCTTCACAAATTCTGACAATGTCGATAATTAATTTTTTTGCTTGTTCTGCTAGAGTTCTTTTATCAATACCAGCAGCATGTTTTTTTCCTGCGTCTAAGGTCTCAATTAAAGACCAAACTTGATATAAACAAGCAGCGGGTTCATCGAACAGTTCGCGTATAAACATAGCTTCTTTATGTTGACCCGTTAATCGAAATATATTATATAATCTCTTAGCAACCTTCCCGTAATTTTCATGACCTTTTTCGGTATATTTAACTACTTGTCCTTCCAACGCCGTTACATAACTATCGAGTTTATCTGGGGTTAAATTTTTTCTTAATTTGGTAAAGAGCGGTATACTTCCAGCTTCTATGTAAACTTCTTGAAAATAAGGGTCTAATTGTCCATCTAATGGAACTATTTTACCATCAGGTCCTTCCCAAGTGACATCTAACATATTTGAAACACAAACCATTCTTCCAAGATCTTTTTCAAAAATTAACCAATCAATTTTACACCAACCGGGGTCTTTCTCACCATATTCCCAGTCAATTCTTACTGGATTACCTTTTTCATCTTCAACGTCCATATATCCTTGTCTAACTTCATTAGCATCCCATGAAACTGGTGACCCCGCTTTTATTAATTTTCCACCTTTAACATAATTTTCTAAAAAAGTGCCCCATTTTATTTCGATTAATTGATAAGATGTAGAAATAAATGTTTCAAGACCTTTCTTTCTCATTACTTCACCAATAATTTTACAAGCTTCTTCTTTGGTTGGAGCTATAATGTTTACTCTTTCAAAATAGTCTAAGTCACCAGGGTAACGTTGGACTTTCCCCTGAGCCGCTGAACCAGATAGAGATAGGGCTGTTTCGACCACACCTTCGGTATCAGGCAAGCCTGCAATATCGGCTACTTTTTTAATCCTATCTAAACCTTCGGCATCAAAATCTATAAGAGAAACTTTATGCCCAAATACGCCTTTTTCCTCATCTACAGAAAAATCATCTACAGTAATTTCTGAAGAGGACATATCAGCAAGCCATTTTATTGCTTTTTCCTCATCAATGTCAACACCTAATCTTCGACCCGCCTCAATTATTTGCTGAATTTCATCTTCATCTTTTTTTGCTTTTGGCATTTTCAATCAACTTGTAATTTTCTAATTTTTTTATATATTTTTATTTAAATTTTTATTGAAATCCAATCTTTATTAAATATTCTTTAAATGTTTTCGCTAGTTCTTCGGGTCTTTGACTTATTATATTGCCGTACATAAGCCTTGGGATGAACCACATGTCATTAATATAAGCCTTATTTATGTTTGGACGACGAATAATTGAAAAATTTAACCAATAATCATCCGATTCTTCACCCAAAGGTCCTGAATAAAATACAAAATTGAAACTTGATTGTTTTTGTCTTTTATAGAATTTTAAAATTACCGCAATAAAACTAGCAAAATTTTTCAAATCCTTTTCCGATAGTTCCAAAAAATTTGATTTATTTATAATTCCTTGAATATTATAATTTCCTATTGGAGCAAAGGGAATTAACCAATGTATTCCATTAGTCTCTGTGATGTATCTTTCTACCCCCACTCTCTCCGCATCGATAAGTTCTGACCAAAAATTAATTGAATTTTCTTCATAATATCTTTTACTATTATCTAGTAATAATTTTGAATAACAAAAAGGATATTCCCCAGCTGTAATTTGCAGATGAGGGTGAACGAGACTGGATCCAGAAGGAAATAAGTAATTTGCACCCAATACGGCGTATTTTACCTCATCAAGTTCGTATATCCTCTTTAAATAAATTATTGACGCCTTAAATGCATCAAAGAGTAGTTCAGCGCTATAATCCTCTAAGGGTAAAAAATGTGATTTTGATAAAATTACCACTGCTGAATGCTCTAAATAAGGAAATAAATTAGGTACGAGTACCGCTTCTCTAATTTTAAATCTGCCATCCGGAAAAATATCTGAAGGAAATTTTGGAGTAGCTGTATCTATCTTTTCTGGGCAAAAAAAACAATTCTTTTTAGTCTTTGCACAAATATCATCGAGTAGTTCACTATCAAATTTTTTATGTACTCTGCTTATTTTCTTTTTTTGACTACTAGGACATAAACTCAAATGACCTAAAAGAGGATCGATTCTATATTCTACCTCTTGCTCATCCAATTCGAAATTAGTTAATGGAGAATGTAATTTCGCAACTTTTATTTTCTTCTCAAAATGAATTGGCATGATAAATGAATGAATTTTAGATTTAATAATTATTTTTGCAAAAAGCTATTTTCTTAAAAAAAATCTTGTAGACCCTTCTGATCTTTTGATTTTCTAAAGATATCCCAGAAGTGCTCTATAACCTTTTTTCTTTCTTCCTCAGTAAAGTTGAAAGTTGAGAAAAACTGTTCAAGAGTTAGGGCATCGATATTTTCCCTATAGGGAACTTCTTCAGGAACTTGATATTTTATTTTTGGTTCGTCTTTTGGGTCGGTTGGGTCAATTGGAATAAAGTAAAAAATTATGTTTTTTGATTGATACTTCCTCTCAACTTTGGCAAGAAAATTTTCTAGGCTGGTATCAAATGAAAAATCCAATACGATGTATTTAATGTGTGGAGGGATAGGAATGGGAAATATTTTGCGGAATTTCTCATCTACGTAGATGGCGCTGTCGGGTTGTCCTCCCATTTCTTTAAACCTACGAATTTTCTTCGGAATTTCCTTTTCCCTTAGAACCCTTATACCCCTTTTTCTCCCCCAATTCAGGACTTCCCTCGTAATTTTCTCATGAAAAAGAATACCAAACAACACACCCTCGCCTACGGGAAATCTATCTTTATACTTAGCCGCGTTCATTCTCTTCTTTGCGACATTCCGGACTGTTTCGGGGGAAACTCCGACCTCCTGTGCAATTCGGGCTAGTCCCCAATTCTTCTCCTCATTGATGAGCTTCATTATCTTGTCTTTCGTCTTTTCACTAACCGTCTGGAACCTCCTTTCATAGTCCGCTTCGGCCATCCTCTCCTTTGCGACATTCTGGACTGCTGTAATGGACACTCCAACCTCTTGTGCAATTTTCTTTTGCGACCACCCCTTCTTCTCATTGATGAGTTCCCATATCTTGTCTTTCGTCTTTTCACTAACCGTCTGGAACCTCCCTTCATACTCCGCCTCGGTCATTCTCTTCTTTGCGACCCTCTGGACTGTTCCAAGGGACACTCCAACCTCTTGTGCAATTTTCTCTTGCGACCACCCCTTCTTCTCATTGATGAGTTCCCATATCTTGTCTTTATTCTCCTCGCTGACACCTTTGACCTTGAACCTCTCTTCATAGTCTGCTTCAGTCATTCTATTCTTTGCGACTCTCTTGACTGTATTAGTGCCCACTCCGACTTTCTGGGCAATTTTCTCTAGCGACCAATCCTTTTCCTCATTGATAAGTTTCCATATCTTGTCTTTGGTCTCCTCATTAACCGTCTGGAACCTCCCTTCATACTCCGCCTCGGTCATCCTCTTCTTTGCGACATTCTGGACTGTTGTAGGGGACACTCCGACTTTCTGGGCAATTTTCTCTTGCGACCAATTCTTTTCCTCATTGATGAGTTCCCATATCTTGTCTTTCGTCTCCTCGCTAATTTTGCGTCTCTTAGTCTTTTTTGCCTCTTCAATTTTTTCATGGACTGGATTAACAATTTCAAATTTACGATATGAAATGGTCTCAAATATTGCTTTATTCTTTTTCTCGAACAGATCTCTGACCATTTCATCTCTTTTAAGAGGATCTTTGATTTTTTTGAAATTATTTATGATATCTGGCACGGTTTTTGCTTGAAAAAGTTCCCTATACATATCTATAGCTTTACGAATAAAGTCTGGGTTATTACTTAGTTTTTTCATTCCGACTATACAAATTGATTTTAGTGCTTTTCTCTTATCCACATCTTCAATGTCGCGCGTCTGAGATTCACAAGTTCGTGTATCTAATGAATGGTTTCTAAATTGATCCAAGTCCATTATGAAGTGTTCTCTTAATGCAGTTTCTATTGCCTTTCTCAACCTTTCATCTTGGACGTCCTCTGGATTTATGGAACTAACTCGATTTCTTACCGTTTCTAAATGATTTTTTAATTCTTTCTCGGAGTCATTAAATTTAGAAATTTCTGATGCCGAAATCAACCTTTTAATATTTTCCTTATTTACTATAATATCAACGTTAACCTTTAAGTCCCTACTTTCTTGGATATTTTTATCAAAATCTTTAGAAGTCGGGCGTCTTATTTCTTCTTTCATTATTTGTTTGCAAAGATTGATTAATTCTGCGTTCTTTTTTTCACTAATGTCCTTAAACTTGCTGTATTCCTTCACAAAATTCTTACAAAATCCAGCATCAGAATCTTTAATTTTTTTTCCCCATTTTTCTGGCAATTTTTTTAACCTCATTATTTACTTTATTTATTAAAATTACTTATTTTCATCTTCAAATATAAAATAAAGGGGGTAAAAATACCTAATTTGCGCAATTTCCCAAATGTTGGAAAAAGTTCACCATTGTATCGCAAATTTTTATCACCTACGATTTGAATTTATATGATATAAAATTTAATCGGGATATAATTTAAATTAAGCAGTGTAAAACAGCTTTTAAATGCAATAGTGTATAAAAAGGTAATTATGTAGTAGAGTGCAAAAAGATCAGTAGAATAATCTTCAATCTTGAATATTCCAAGATTAAACAAATTTCTCATGGTTGTTAAGTTTAATACTATTCCTATTTTTTTCACCTTTAAATTGATTAGAATATAGATTATCATTTGTGTTTTCATATTTAAAAGTAGGAGGGGAAAAAAACCGGTCTGGTCTTTTGTCCATACAGGGAAAAAGTGCACAGTGGGAAAAAGGGCACATATTTTATTTTTCACCTTCTTTCATATTTTGAAATTTGCCATTTATTGCTTCATTTAATAAATTGTAACAAAGCGTAGTCGTATTTTTGTTTTCCGTCTTATGACATTCTTCAGCAAGAGCTTCCCTTAACCAGTAAGACACATTACTAATTTTTATCACCCTTTACATGATTGTAAATTGATTAATTATTGTTTTTTTAAAATATAAAATAAGTAGGGATCTGGGGACAGTCTGGCCCTGGGGACATGTTGGATCTGGGGACAATTTTTATCACCTTTGATTTTGAATTAATTGAATAATATTTATCTCCCCGAGAATAAAAATTAATTGTGTGAATTTACGTTAGGCGTAAAAAAACGTGTGGTGTGAATTTACCTTAGGCGTAAAAAAACGTGTAGTGTAAATTTACATTAGTCGAAAAAATACACTAAGATGTAAAAATGCATAGAGGAATTACAAGACAATAAGAAAGAACTAAAAAAAGAATGCCAAAAAATTATTATAAATGAAGTAAGAAATACCATTGAACAACTGACCGATGAGGAACTTTTTTGCTTATCTCGAAATGTTTGAATGGAGAACTGACATTTAGCCTATTTTTTTTATTATCTTTAATATTTTTACAGCGAATTTTTCTTTCGAGATAGTTTTTGAAGTTCTTTTTTGTAATAAAGGTTTTATATAAAAATCAAATTAAAAATAATATAATAATTTACAAAAATAAAAGATTTGTAGAGTTTTTTTAATGTCATATCATTTATCTTCAATAAAATAACTAATATGTGTAAATCAAATGGATTATAAAAGATATACATTCAAACTCGTGCTTGTCGGTGATTTTGCGGTAGGAAAAACCAGCCTTATACATGAATATATGGAAAAAAAGTTTCAATATGATTATAAGCCCACTATTGGGGCTAATATTGCTAAAAAAGTATTTACGATGCCAAAAAGTAAAGTTGTGGCATCGGTCAATTTTTGGGATATAGCTGGGCAGAAAATGTTCGCAACTCTCCACCGTCCCTTTTTTGAAGGTGCAAATGGAGTGCTAATTGTCTATGATGTCACTCGTTCTGACTCCTTTAACAATCTATCTAATTGGTTTTCGGATTTTAAGAAAATCGTGAAATCAGATATACCTGGTGTTATTGTAGGAAATAAAATTGATTTGGAACGAAAAGTATCAACCAAAGAAGGAAAAAATTATGCAGAATCCATTGGATTCTATTTTATAGAAACGTCTGCAAAGGAAAATAAAAATGTAGAGGACGCGTTTCGACATATTTTATCAAAAATTTTGCCCAAATAAAGAATATGAGGAAATAAAATGAGTTACAAAAAATTTACGTTTAAAGTAACGCTTATCGGAGATGGCTCGGTGGGTAAGACCAGCTTAATAACTGCCTACATAGAAAAGAGGTTTAAATTCGATTATTTACCAACATTCGGAGCTAATATCATGAAAAAGGAATTTGCAATTCCAGAAAAAAATGCTTTAGCCAGCGTTAATTTTTGGGATATTGCAGGACAGCCTTCCTTTAAATCTCTTCACAAGACTTTTTTTGGAGGTTCTAACGGAACATTACTCGTTTTTGACGTAACACAGCCACATTCTTTCGAAAGTCTATCAGAGTGGCACAAAAGATTCCGCAAGTTTGGCTCAAAGAAAGCACCTGGCGTGGTCGTAGCAAACAAAATCGATTTAAAGCGAAAAATTAAGACCGACCAAGCAAAAGCTTTTGCGGATAAAATTAACTATCATTATATCGAAACCTCTGCACTCCAGAATCATAATGTGACAGAAGCATTCCAATATTTATTAGATAGGTTATTACCAAAATAATAGCTCTATTTAGACCTCTTTTTTTTCCCTGCAAAAATTGCCATGCCTAATTCAATTACCCTATCGAAAGGCTCTTCACCGTCTTCTCTCAATTTTAAAGTTATAGCTTCTTCGGGACAAACTGAGGCACATAAACCGCACCCGAGACATTTATCTCTATTTACAACTGCGATTTCTTCCATTTCAATGGCCCCTACAGGACATCTATCAACACAAGTTTCACAAGCGATGCATTTTTCTTTATCAATGATGGATTCGAATATAGCATTTAGGTATTTCTTTTTATCATAACCCATTTTTGTAATTCCTTTCATAGAAGCGCAGCAACAGGGGCAACAGTTGCAAATATTTGACAAGTGTTTTGCATTAGCCCCTGCGTGAATTAATCCTGACTTGTCTGCTTCCTCTATGATCCTTATGGCTTCTTCTGCATCAACTTCTCGTCCCATCCCATTTTCGATATAGTAGAATGCTGCAGCCCCGAATGAGAGACATGTTTCAATAGGATAATTGCAGGGCTCACCGGTTAATCTGGATTCCTTTCTACAAATACATTCAGTCACTGCAATTTTTCTGGCTTCTTTAATGCTTTCTTTGAGCTTATGAAATGGATAGAGTGTCGTATTGGCCTCTATTGTTTCATCAACTGGAAGTACTTTAAATCCTGGCACATTGCTTGCCCCCATTTCATCCATGTAAGCTGTATCATAATATTCTTTATAGAGTTTAGCGAGCTCTTTATCGATTTTCTTAACAGAATATTCATATAAACCTATCATAAACGGTGCTGGATTGTAGAGGGTTTTGCCTTTTCGTTTAAGCCGGAAAATAAGTCCTTTCTTTGACATTGATTCAAGTTTTTCTTTCAATTCGTTTTCATCCATTTTAATCCGTTTCGCGATTTTTACAGCTTCTGTTGGGATTGGCGTTAAATTTACCGCAATTTTCGCCTCCTCTTCAGTAAAAAGTTTTTTCAAGATTTTAATTTCAATTCCAGAAGAAGTTTTAGGAAATCCTATTGGAAAGCGATCTAAATATTCTCTAAGTCTAAAATATGGCTCATCGGACATAAAATCTATTCCTATTCCATTAATATTTTTATCAAGAACGATATTTTTAAACCAATATATACCTAAATCTAAAAAAATTTATTGTATGATCTAATTATAAAAATGATATTTATATAAAAACGAAAGGTATATAAAGAAAAAATTCCTAATTTAATTAATAAAAAATAAAAAAAAATGGAAGAAATAAAAATGGTTAGTTTAGGTGTTAGTAAGCAAAGGGTCATTAATTTAGGTAACAATTGCGATTTAGCCTGTAAACACGCAAAAGATTTATTTTATGGTAAAATTTATTGCAAAAAATATGGATGGATATTTAAAAACGTTAATTGTAGACATTATAAACCGAGGAGATAAAAGTTAAGGAAGGAAAATAAATGTTAAAATGTGTATCTTGTAGTAAAAGTCTATCAGAAGAAGAATTTAAATCAACTGATTCGATTTTTCACACTTGTAGTGCTTGCAACAATTTTGAGAAATTAAATTTATTCGAATCTAAACAAATCAACTATATTTCTTTGTAATTCAAAAAAAATTCGAATCTTTCCCTCGCTAACTTTATTTTTTCGTCCCTCCCCTATAATCCCCTCCACAAGCGGGGGAAGATTCACCCTTAAATTAATTGAAAGAAAATCTATCTGTTATGAATTAAAATTATTATAAGGGCCAAACCTTGATCAAAAATTTTTACAATTATAAAATTTTGAAAAAGCTACCTCTCCAAAAAACTATGACAAAAAATCAGACCTCTGATTATGAAAATTTTGTGTTGAGATTTTGAGTAAAATAATTCAATTATATTATGTTCATATAAATTATTTCCAGTGCTCATATGTTTCGACGAAAAAGCAATATCTTTATAAAAATCAAATGAAAATTATAAAATAACCAAAATATAAAATTTGAGGAGAAAAAATATGGCAAAAAAAAGATATTTCGCATGGTCGCCTCTCAGAAATTTCCCAAGATCTTTCTTGGAAAACTGAAAAGGTTATGGCGGATTCTGGAGCAAAAATCGTAGCAAGAGATGCATTAGGCACTCTTATTGCTTGGTTACAAGAAGAAGCAGTTAGAATTTCAAAAAGAGCTTATGTATTAGCTAAACATTCTAAACGAAAGAAAATTACAAAAGGCGACATAAATTTATCAATTAAAGGCTATTAGTCTTTTATCCCCCTTTTCCTTTTTTTTTAAATTTGAAATATCTTCTATTTTTATTCAAAATTTTTTTATAATTTAGTATTATTTCTTTTCTGGTGAAATTTTTTATGAGTTCAATTCGAGAATCGTTAAGTACTCTCAAAAATGTTTTCTTTTCAACATGGAAAATGAAAATATTCTCGCTGTGGCTCATAATAGCGGTATTTCTCGAAGTGCTAATAATTGGGGCCTCAAGAAATGAAATATTTATAGGATTTGTGAATTTTAACTTTGTAATTAAAGAGATAAAAAACCAAACTAACCAACTTGTCGTCTTTATTTCAGTTATCTTATGTGCTATAAGCATGCTCATATTTTGGTTGATTAGAGAAAAATTAACAAAATCAATTGTAAAATGGGAAAAGAAACCATCAACAAAATTTATTCTTTTTGGAAGTTTAGGTGCATTATGGGTGGAATTCATTTTTTGGCTAGTTGAAAAATTATTTGGAACTGAAGGAGTGGCAGCAAGTCCAAATCTTATTGTGGACTGGTTAGCGACCATGCCTTGGTACATAATGATGATTGCTTTGATTTGGAAAATCAATACTCGTTATACGTATTCATTAGTTGAATTAGCACTATTCGGCGGTATATATGAATTGTGTGCAGATGGAGTTCTTGGTCTGGTTTTTAAAGGGCAAGCTGCTCAAATCATTCTCCTTCCATTGATATTTCCTATTTTTGTTATTGTATATTCTTATATGATATTACCTCCCACTATTTTAACACGAAATGAAATTGAAATGGCGAATTCTGTTCATTTAGATAGAGAAGATTCAAAAAAATTTAAATATGGACTTCTTCCATTAATAGGATTAATTCCTTATATCTTCCTTTTTATACTTATGATCTAGTTAAATTGAATATTATTCGAGAAAATTTCTACTAAATAAATCTTATAAATTACAAAGAAATTATTAATTGCCCTGCTTCTTGATATTCTAATAATAAATCAGCAACTCTAAATGATGGTTCTAGCTTTACACCCTTCATTAATTCACTTTTATCAAGACCAATTATTTTAGCTGCAAGATCACAGCATGTGAATTTTATTCCCATTTCAACGCATTCTATCATTTCTTCTTCATATTGCATCCTGCCAACTTTTCCTTTTTTACCTAACATTATGCCCATCGGTCCCCATAAAACAACATGGACGTCGAGCCCTTTCTTTCTATAATATTTTGCGAAGCGTACTATCTCCATTGGGCTCGTAGACTCGTAAACCATATTTTTTAACAGCAGTAATACTTTGGTAACCTTTCCCAATTCTATCAAAATCCTATTTTCATCTTGCCCATTTTATTGATAATAACTAATTTTTTTATAAAGGTTATAAATAATTTATTTCGCATAGTTTAATTTCAAATTTATTAGGTGTTGAACTTGGAAGAATTTCTTTTTTCAAAGGAAGAGCTAGAATTCAGAAAAAGCATAATAGAATTTTCGGAAGAAAATATTGCGCCTCATGCAAGAGAAATCGATGAAAAAAACGAGATTCCACAATCAATTTTTGATGCTATGGGAAATCAAGGTTATTTTGGTTTAACTGTTCCAAAAGAATATGGCGGACTTGGGAAAGGTGTATTCTATCATTGTAATGTTACTGAAGTTCTCGGCAAATATTCAGGAGCTGTTAGTATGGCTAGAAATGCTACCGTCTACTCCCTTACCCCTATTCAGATGTATGGTACACATGAGCAGAAAGAAAAATTTCTTTGTCCTTTAGCAGAAGGTAAATCATTAGGAAGCATTTGCATAACAGAACCTGAAGTCGGCTCAGACACAGCTAGAATGGAAACAAAAGCCGTATTAGAAGGTGACGAATGGGTTATAAATGGTAAAAAACGATTTATTACTAATGGTGGACAGGGACAACATACTGTTTGGGCAATTACTAACCCTAATGCTGAACGACCACAAAAGGGAATGAGTTGTTTTATTGTAACTAAGGAAACAAAGGGATTAAGCGTAGAAAAACGCCACGACTTGCTTGGTATGCGTGGTGTTCACGTTGTACAATTAAAATTTGAAAATGTAAGAATTCCTAGAGAAAATTTGATTGGAAAAGAAAATGAGGGATTTAATATTTTAATGAGAATGTTTGTTACTGAAAGAGCCACTGCAACAGCTGAGGCTACCGCTTTTATTCTTGGTGCAATAGAAACAGCTAAAAAATACGCTAAAGAACGAGTTCAATTCGGTCAGCCAATAGCAAAATTTCAAGCCATACGTTTCATGATTGCTGATATGGTTACGATTTGCTATGCGGCAAGGTTAATGCTTTGGAATTTATGCAGACAAATAGATGCAGGTGGCAATCCATTTAAAGAAGCTGCAATGTCGAAGCTCTTTGCAAGTTCTCAAGGTATTCAAGTTTGCTTAAATGCTCTACAAATATGTGGTGGAGACGGGTACACAAAAGAATATCCTGTTGAGCGTTATTTAAGAGATATGAAGCTTATGCAAATTGGTGGGGGTACTGATCAAATTCAAAGGTTGATTATTGCAAGAGAAGAGCTGGGTAGATAAAAAAGAGATTT
>JABXJV010000067.1 GCA_013375355.1 Candidatus Helarchaeota archaeon | reverse complement strand
TCTTGCTTTTGGGTCAAATAATTTCATCATCGCATAGCTACATTAATGTTGAATTTAGTTCGATCATAAAAATAACTGGTCAAAATATATTTGTTTTAGGAATCATTCTTTTCGCAGTAGGTTTCTGGGGTATTCCGACTCTTAAAGAATTTGAATGGAGGGAAAAAATGAGACATTTATATTTAATAATGGAGGGGGGTATAAATGTCTATGACCAAGCTTTCATCACAGAAAAAGGTCTTGAAAGTGATCTGATTGCTGGCGGTATTTCCGGCATATCATCGTTAATACAAGAACTAACGAAAAGTAAGGAACGGGTGGAAGTCATTAAACAAAAAGATCTCAAGATTTTACTCAAATATGGAACCTATATCACAGCTGCATTATTATCAGAGGAAGATTTAGAAATTCTCCATTCAAAATTAAAAAGCTTAGTTGAAGAGTTTGAAAATTTGTTTCAATATGTTCTACCTGATTGGAAAGGAGATTTAGAAGTATTTTCACCCGCGAAAGTAATGGTTGAAAGAATTTTTTCATAAATATATGCTATTAAACTTCAAGCGGAGGAAGCGGTGGAACAATGTCGGAGCCAGATATATTCCACGTCTCAACTGTGGGATAACTCCACCAATTAGGAGGTATTTTTGCATAATTACCATATTTTCTAAGACCTCTTGCAAATGCTCTTATATTTTTTGATGGAACCTTGATATGTTCTGGTTGAGCATAAAAATAGGCACCAAATCCCCCATTTTTCGTACCCAAATTCCTCATCATGTGCCACACTTCACGTTCACATTCTTCTGGCGTTCCTCCTGTGTAAATTGTTTGGATATTTACACATCCCCAGAACATAATTCTTCCACGAAATGGTTTTAAATCAGTATAACCGCTCATTCTTGGACTGTCAAATTCTAATGCATCCAACTTCCAATCAATAAAGTGAGGTATTAACCGATCTACTTTTCCGCAAGAGTGCAAGTGAAATTCACAGCCTAAATCATGTGCAGTTTCAAATAATGGGCGGTAAACAGGCTCATAAAACTCTTTAAACATTTGAGGGCTCATAAATGGGCTATCCTGAGTCCCAAGATCGTCAGCTATAATAAATCCATGAGGATCCCCATATTTTGCCCACATTTTCATGCTTTTTACGAACCAATCTTTTAGATAGTTAAGAAGAAATTTCACTTTATCCGGATTAAGAATATGATCAGCCATGAAATTCTCAAATCCCCTCATATTGCATGCAATCATAAATGGTGCATGGGGACCTAATAAAACCATATGATATTTATTTTTTCCGAATTCTTTGGTTAATTTTAGAAATAAAGAATATCGACTTTTATCCTCAGGATCGGGTGCGTAACGTTCTAAATATTCGTCTAATTTAGACCATTCTGGAAGGGATGGTCTGCTGGGGTGTCCAATGGTTTTTGTGGTTCCTTGTTGCCAAATACACCCCCATTCATCTATTTCTTCGTGAGGGCGTTTCCACCACTCTTTATATTTCGGATCTTTTACCCATTCAGGGGGATTTTCTTGCCATTTTTTAGTTAATAATGAATATGAATAAGAATATGGGAATAGCCCTTTTTCATCTTCTGCAAATCCAGGTCTCCAATTCTGAGAAAACATTGTAACTAGAGGCCATATATCGCTATTAGATTGTCCATAATTCATAATAGGAACTTTATCAGGGCCTGAAAAATTAATGGCTGCTTTAACTCTTTCAAATGAATTCATACAATCTCCAACTATTCAATAATAAACTTATTACTCAGTTTTTGTTAAAAATCTTACTTTAGATAATATTCTTTTTAAATAAAAATCGATAAACCAATATTTATTTCCTTATTGTGAAATTAAAAATCTATTAAATTATAGATTTTTTTTCTAAATGCTAAAAGAAGTTAAATGATCTATTTTTTATATACAAACAGATAATTAGATCCAATAGGTGAGATTGGATAGTGATATTTGACTTTTTACCTAATGCAGTCATTATATTAAATATAGGGGTAAATTTTATTGAGATGGCGTTAGAATTAGAAATTTTTATGTTTTTCTTACTAAATGCTAAAAGAGGTCTAGGTGAAAAGGGTATTCACGGGACATTAAGTGTCCGGTTCAGTTTAGCTTTTCTTTTTATGACAATAGGAAGGATTTTTTTCATAATGTGGGATTATATTATAGAGAGCTCAATTGTTCGAATATTTGCTTGGATTTTCGCATTTCTTAGTTTAATTTTTATAATATTTGTTTTTTACCGAGTTTTCGACAAATACACTCCAAAATTAAAATTATATTTATCCACATCACTATTAATTGGAATTGCTGTATTTTTAATTTATTCTATTTTTCAATTTTTACTACGAGTTACATTAATTTTCTATCTAATTGCTGCAATAGTTACTAGTTTGCTAATTTTTCCCCAAATTTATGCATTTGCAAAATGTTTTATTGAAATAGGAAGTGAATTTAGAAAATATATTGTTGAAGTGACGATTGGACTGTTTTCTCTTGTTTCGGGTTATGTAATAGCTTCAATGCATCCTTTTATCAGTCTGGAATACAGTTTAATTATAAAATTAATGGGTCATACAATATTTGTTGTCGGAATAATTCTTATTGCTATAGGGTTCTGGGGGCTTCCATCAATTAAAGCATTAGAATGGAAAGAAAAAATTAAACATTTATTTATAATATTTGAAGGAGGAGTTAATATTTATGACCAATCTTTTATAATAGAAGAGACAGAAAAAACTATTCAAAGTGATTTAATGGCTGGAGGAATTTCAGGTATAACTACATTAATGCAAGAATTGACAAAAAGTAAGGAAAAAGCCGAAGTTATAAAGCAGAAAGATGTTCATGTCATATTTAAATACGGAAAATATGTCACGGCTGCGTTGATTACAATTGAAGATTTGGAAATTCTTCATACAAAATTAAAAATGTTAGTAGAAGAGTTTGAGAGTTTATTTCAGTACATTCTACCCGATTGGAAGGGAGATTTAGATGTATTTTCACCAGTTAAAGTGATGGTTAAAAGGGTTTTTAAATAACTTAAATAACATTAATTAAATTTAAATTGGAGGAAGCGGCGGTACAATATTATCTTTCCACACTTCAACTGTTGGATGATCCCACCACTGAGGGGGTATTTTTGAATAATTACCATATTTTTTAAGACCTCTTGAAAATGCCCTTACATTTGCTGGGGATGTCCCAATCTGCTCTGGCGTCGGATAAAAATAGGCACCGAATCCGCCATCTTTAATTCCAAGATTTCGCATCATATGCCAAACTTCCCGTTCACAATCTTCAGGTGTCCCATTTGGATAAATTGTTTGAATGTTCACACAGCCCCAAAACATAATTTTGCCACGGTATGGTTTTAAATCAGTATATCCACTCATTCGTGGGCTATCAAGTTCAAGAGCATCTAGTTTCCAGTCTATAAAGTAAGGAACTAGCCTATCTATTTTGCCACAGCTATGTTGGTGAAATTCGCATCCAAGATCGTGGGCAGTCTCATATAAAGTTCGGTATAAAGGTTCGTAGAATTTTTTGAACATTTTTGGACTAATAAACGGACCATGTTGGGTTCCCAAGTCATCATATATCAGAAATCCATGTGGTTCACCACCGTATTTAACCCAACATTTCATATTTTTTACAAACCAATCCTTGAGATGGTTAAAAAGATATTCAATCTTCTCGGAATGCCGCGCATGATCGACCATAAAATTTTCAAAACCTCTCATATTAGACGCAATCCATTGTGGAGCAAAGGGTCCTAAGAGTGCCATTCTATATTTATTTTTACCAAATTCTTTACCTAATTTTATAAATAAAGAATATCGACTCTTATCCTCAGGGTCCGGAGTATAGCGATCTAAATATTCATCAAGTTTGGACCAGTCTGGGAGTGAGGGTCGTCCAGGGTGTCCCATAGTATTTATGGTTCCTGTTTGATTCCAGATGCATCCCCACTCGTCTATCTCTTCGTGACTTTTTTTCCACCACTTTTCATATTTTGGATCTTTTGCCCATTCGGGTTTAGTCTCACCCCATTTTTTTGTAAATTCAGTGTATCCGTACCTAAATGGAAATAACCCTTCTTCATCTAGTGCATGACCAGGATTCCAATCTTCAGAAGGCAATGTGACAATTGGAAAAATATCGCTATTGGGCATTCCGAAATTCATTATAGGAACTTTATCTGGACCTTCAAACTTTATAGCGGCTTTTACTCTTTCAATTGAATTCATTCAATCCCATCATTTAGTTTAATTTTTTAAAATAGACGGCATTTAATCAAAATCAATAAAATGATATTAAAATAAATTTTTAAAAGTATATGAAATTACGACTTTTAATGACCCCATAATAATCATCTTACGATATTTTAATTAATTTAGCTTTTATTCCATTTTTTCCATTAGACCTTCTATATTTTCTTTAATAATCTCTGCATTCGGAGTTTCATCTAATCCAAGGCGATTTAAAATCTCGAGGGCTTCTTTAAATCGTTTCAGTGCTTCTGGATAGTCCTCTTGTGCATGATAAATCAGCCCTATGTTATTGAGACGGATGGCTATACCAGAAAGGTTTCCTAGCTGTTCATCGATTTTGAGGGCCTCTTCATATCGTTTCAGCGCCTCTGGATAGTCGTTTTGAGCTCTATAAATCTCGCCAATGTTATTGAGAAGAGTGGCTTTACGAGAAAGATCCCCCAGCTGCCCGGCGATTTCGAGCGCTTCTTCAAACCATTTCATAGCTTCAAGATAGCTCTCTTGGGCATAATAAATCAACCCAATATTATTGAGACGGGTGGATATACCAGAAGGGTTCCCAAGCTGCTCGTCAATTTTAAGCGCCTCTTCGTATCGTTTCAGAGCCTCTTGATAGTCGCCTTGAGCTCTATAAATTTCACCAATGTTATTGAGACGGATGGCTATTTCAGAAAGGTGCCCCAGTTGTTCGTCTATTTTTAGTGCTTCTTCATATCGTTCAAGTGCCTCCGGATATCTCCCTTGTGTATAATAAATCATTCCGATGTTATTGAGAAAAGTGGCCTTACCAGAAAGATCTCCCAGCTGCTTGGCGATTTCGAGTGCCCACTCAAATCGTTTCAGAGCCTCTTGATAGTTTCCTTGTACCTTATAAATATTTGCGATATTATTGTGAAGGGTGGCTATACCATAAAGGTTCCCTAGCTGCTCATTAATTTTAAGTGCTTCATCAAATCGCTTCAGAGCCTCCGGATAATTTCCTTGTTCCTTATAAATATTTGCGATGTTATTAAGACGGATGGCTATACCGGGAAGGTTACCCAGCTGCTCATCTATTTTAAGCGTCTCTTTATATCGTTTTAGAGCTTCTAGATAATTCCCTTGTGCTTCATAAATCCTACCGATGTTACTGAGATATGTGGCTTTACCAGAGAGATCCGCTAGCTGCTCTGCGATTTGAAATGCCTCACTATATAGTTTCAGAGCTTCCGAATAGCTACCTTTTGCAAGATAAATCAATCCAATATTATTAAGAAAGGCGGCTTTATGATAAAGATCCCCTAGATACTCGGCAATCCTAATCGCCTCATCATATCGTTTCAGAGCTTCCGGATAGTTCCCTTGTATATCATAAATCGCTGCTATGTTATTGAGACGGACGGCTTTACCAGAAAGGTTCTCCAGCAGTTCATCGATTTTAAGCGCCTCAAAATATAATTTCAGAGCCTCTTGATAGTTTCCTTGTGCATCATAAATCCCACCGATGTTACTGAGAAGAATTCCTTTACTAGGAAGGTCCTCTAGGTGCTCTGCGATTTTAAAAGCCTCTCTATATCGTTTCAGAGCTTCTGGATAGTTTCCTTGTTCATGATAAATTGTCCCGATGTTATTGAGTGCAGTTCCTTTCCAAAATTGATCATCTGTCTCTTTAGCAATGCGAAGGATTTCCTCAGCACATCTTAAAGCATCATCAATTTTATTAAGACTATCATAAATTTTATATGATAATTGGAATTTCATTATTTTACTTGGATTTTTTATATTTTCCTTGAGCCATTCCATTGGGCTCATGGAAAAATTTGTTGAGCTTGCTTCAAATTTAACATCTAATATTTCTTTGATCATTCTTGTTGTGTTTGCATCTACCCGAAAAACCTGGATTAATTCATTCATTCTCTTGATATCCACAAGTATTTGATTTATCTTATCAAATTTATCATAATAAGAAGCGAAACCTGTAGAAATTTCATTAATTTTAGCACTACCGTTATCATCTATGATGTAATTAATCCAGACAACATTTTTGAGATTCTTGAGGACTTTAAGAGTGGGCACGATATCAAAATCATCACTGCCTGAATAACCTATCACAACCAAAGAACGATTATTTGTAATGTTATCAAACAATAAGCGTTTGAACGATTCCACTTGAAACACATTCAAACCCTCTTTATTTGAGCCAAATGCCCGAATTGTGGCGACTAAAGAATCTCTTGTGCTTTTACCCGTGATGATATTTTTGGTCGATCCATGGACCTTGTAGAGCGTTTTTTTTCCTTTTACCACTAATTCCTTGGGGTTATTAAAATCTTGAAAGTCAGCCTTTGTAATCACTGGAATAATGTCACCCTTCGAAACTCCTGATTGAAGAAGCGCATATTCTATCAAAAAATCAAAATTTGTGGTTAAAACAAAATTACCTTTTTTAATCATTTCTGCAAAGAAGAAATGTTGAATGTTTGGTCGATCACACTGTCCATAATAGTCAATTAATTTCAAATCTTCATCCAAATTTTCACGTACGATTTCCACAAGTGCCTCAAATCGTAAATCTTCCAGATTTAAAATTTTCTCGATTTCTGACTCGGCACAAGTATAGTTAATAATTGCCTTCATCATTGCCTGGCCAGCTGGAATGCATGAAGGAGGATCAACTGAACACCCAGCACCGACAAGGAATGTTAACCTTTTGTTTCCTCTAAAAAAATCTTTAATATTTAGATTAGTTTCCTTTTTTTTAGCTTTCATGATTTATCAAGATGATAATTATTATTACACTTATCATATGAATTCTAATTAGCTAAATACTGAGTTTTCCCTCAAATTTTTTATTTGTTTCAAGATTAAATATATCTTTTTTTAACCCAATGAGGATTATCGCTCGTATTTAGATACCATCTCAGTAATTTTTCTTTTAAATCTAGCTTAATTTTCAAAAAATCATCCTCATCTATTAAATTATATAATTCTTGAGGATCTTTTTCTAAATTATAAAGCTCTTCTTTCGCCATATTTCGTATAACTAATTTCCATTTTTTAGTTCTAATCATGGCGGTTCGGGTCACAGTTGATCGTTTTTCATGGGGAATATTAGTTTTATCATAATATATTCCTGCTAAAAATATTTTTGGAGATTTAATAGCATTTTCAAAAGCTTGTGGTTCACGTGGATTATAACCACCTTCCGAAAATACTGCCTCTCTATGAATCTCATCTTCGCCTTTTAACAATGGAATTACTGATTTTCCAAAATGAGTGTAAGGTGTATTAATCTGAGCAATCTCTAATATTGTTGGGAAGAGATCTATTGATTCAACTAATTGATTAAATATTTCATTTTTGGGTTTTATACCAGGAATTTTACATACAAATGGAATATTAACAAGACAATCTTGAAATGCGTTTGACCATTTTTCTGCTAAGCCATAATTACCTGCATAATCTCCATGGTCGGAAGAGAAGAATATAGCTGAATTGTTATATACCCCAATTTCTTTTAATTTGTTTAAAATTTGACCAAATTGATAATCAACTCTCGATACCATACCATAATAAGTTGCAATTATTTCTCTAAAATCGCTTTCACTTAATTTATTCAACCTATAACGTTCATACATTAAACGCATAAATTCAGGTTTATCTTCCAATTTTACAGGAATTGGAGGAGGAACTTTTTCTCTATCATACATTGAAAAATAGGGCTCTTCAACATTATATGGTGGATGTGGAAATGCTAGGGCAATATATAGACAAAAAGGAGTATTTGGCTGAGAATCTAAATATTCTAATGCTTTTTTAATAACTATTGAATCAAAATCATAGGCCTGTTCTTCTGCCCTTTTTCCATAGTAAAAAGATTTTCTCAATGGGTGGTCCATTGGATAGGGATTTGTTTTCATTTTAATTTTATACATTTCCTTAGAAATTGAAATTCTTTTAGTAAAACTTCCCTTGATTGCATCTCTATTAAAAAGGTCATTTCTACCAACCCACGCTACTTCGTAGCCGTTATTTTTCAATAATCTGAATAAATTCTCTTCATGTGGACGTAATAATTGATATAAGCTTCTATGGCCATTCGTATGAGGATATAGACCAGTAAACATACAACATCTAGATGGACCACAGACGGGATTTACTGTGAAACAATGAGTAAATGCAGCACCTTCTTTTGTCAAACCATCAATATTTGGAGTTTTAATTATTTTATTATGTCTTTTTCCTAATGAAACAGTATCTCCCCGCATTTCGTCTGCAATAAAAATAATAATATTTTGAAGATTTCTTCTCTTATCCAAATTCATCCCTTGATTATAAATATATAGCTAAATAAAATAAATTTAAAATGGAACGTGTTCAGTTATTGGTATCTCTTCTCTTTCAAGCCTTTTCATTTTTATTGCTTCACTAGGACAAGTTACAGCACATAGACCGCATCCCATACATTTTTCTTCATCTACAGTTGCATAATCATTTACTTCAATTGCACCAAATTTACAACGGTCCAAGCATGTTTGGCAAGCGGTACAAGTCTCAGAATCTATGACTGCGACATAATTTGCTCTTGCTATAGAGTGAGGTTTGTTTAGTCCGGGTCGTAGCATTCCAGCTAATTGTGAACAGCAATCTTCGCAGCAAGAACAAATAATATGCATTTCACCTTGATAATTATCAGTAGCATGAACTAAGCCTAGTTCAGCAGTTTTTTTTACTAGTTCAATAGCTTCTTCTTTAGTTAATTGTCGAGCTGCCGGATCATTCAATGTTAACAAGCTTTCAGCATATAAGTTGAAGGTTAAACATGTTTCAATAGGATAATTGCATTTTCTAATTCCTTCGATGTCGTGTCGTGAGCGACAGGGACATGGCATGACGCAAATAGTCCTACTTTTATCTATAAGAGAATATATTTCCTCTAATGGTACAATTTGTTTAGGCGACTCTATTTTTTCGCTTATAGTTAATATTCTAAAACGAGGATTGCCGATTCTTTGTGTTGACCATTTTATATAATATCCTTCCTGTTCGAAGAACTTTCGACTTAATTCAGCCAATTTTTTAACTTCTGGACTATCTGTATTTATTTTCAAAATAAATGGCAAATCATA
>JABXJV010000066.1 GCA_013375355.1 Candidatus Helarchaeota archaeon | reverse complement strand
TTTTCAGCAGAATATGTCTGAAACTTTACGGCATCTGCCTTTGCTTTTACGGCAACATCTATTAGTTTCAAAGCCTGTTCAAATTTTCTGTCATGATTACTTCCTGCTTCTGCAATTATCAGACATTTCTCACCATCACCAACTAACCTACTTCCGATTTTTACCTTTTTTGATTCAGAAATTTTTCCAGAATTCATTTTTTATCATATTTTTATTTATCTACTTTGGCTTCGCCACTTCGTGTCTTTTGAAAAAGAAAGTAGTAAAAAAACTTTTAATTATTTATTAATTTAAATTTATAATAATTATTCATTTAATTCAATATATTTTTTAATTCTATCCACTATCCTTTTTTTACCAAGACCGTCGATTACTCTTTTTCCATTCAATGACATTTCACATCTTAAATCGAACTCTGAAGTTAGAAGAGCAAAAACTCTAAGAAAATCCTCAAACTTAACGTTTGAACCTACACCGAGATTAATAAGCGTGTTATATTTTTCAAATAATTTTGCTACCATATCCTCATCGATATTCTGACATAAAACAATTGATGGAATTCCCAAAAATGCGGTTTCAAACTTTGTCACACCGCCAGAAATCACAGCAAGGTCAGCCTGAATAAACAATTCCCCAATACTCTTGGGGTCTGATACTATCTCAATATTATGCTTTGATTCAGAGCAAATTTTATTTATCTCGTCCATATACTTGTATCCTGGTCCCAAAATAGTAATTATTTTATATAGACCCTCACATTGATTTAAAAATTTTATAATCTTCGCAGTAAGCCTGTTTGGGTCACTTCCTCCCATCGAAATCACGATGGTCTTAACCTCATCACTTATACTCCTTTTAATATCACGATAATTAAATAAATCATCAGAAATTATAACATAAGAAAGTCCAATACAACTCAGAGTTTGTATTTCACTTTTATAATTTAAATTATCATTAACATTAATTATAAAAAGGTTTCTAAGGTTTAATTCTCCATAATCATTTACAACAACAAGATTTTTTGTTTCATTTTTCAACATATTAAGATATTCTTGCTTTAAATTCCATCTATCCAATATCAGTGCATTGAAACTATTATCAGTTACAAACTTACTTAATAGATTTAATTCATCATTATCCTCTACCTTGACAGGTAGAGTATTAACATCAAATCCATTTTCCTTAACTTTATTCACTGCTTCAGTGAAATTTTTCATAATAAAGATTGACTTGAGTCCATTTTTACTAAACTCTTTTGCCAAATGAATACACCTCATCACGTGCCCGAACCCAACGATTCCATTATTTCCATCCACTCTGAAAATTATCATCTTATAGTGAAAATGATTTTTTAACTTTTACGGTTTTCTAAAAACAGGCTGCACTGGTTTGCCTTCAAGATATTTTCTAATATTCCCCTCTATTAATGCATTTTTAAGAGTACTTAGAGCCTCTTCAAATGCATCCATTGTTTTATTGATATCCTCATCGGAATGCGAATAACAAAAACTCTGCAGACCTAAAAAAAGGATTCCCCTTTTTATA
>JABXJV010000010.1 GCA_013375355.1 Candidatus Helarchaeota archaeon | reverse complement strand
GGAAGAAGTGGAATCCTTGCATTTCCTCGCAATCTGCAATGACCTGTATGTAATCCCTCCATAAGGGCAGAACGAGATGCCGCACAAACTGTACTGCCGGCATAACAATCAGTAAAACGCGTTCCTTCAACTCAAGTCTGTCGATATTCGGCGTCTTTAGAGTCTTTTGTCCATAACAGCCAAGGTCTCCATAACCAAGGTCATCAGCAAGGATGAAGATAATATTCGGTTTTTTTCGTGCAGACTTACTGCAAAAGATGTTAACGTTAGAGAATAAACCAACAGTTGCTGCTGAAGCCACCGAAGTTCTCAGAAATTTGCGGCGGGTAACAGTATTGTTTTTCATTTCTTTACTCCATAAATTTATTAACAAACTTTGGTAAATTTATGATTTATATTTTGATTATATTTTTGCATAAGCATTATTGAAATGTCATGTTGAATTCATTTCAGCATCTAAATATTTAATAAGCAGCAGATTCCGAATCCCGAAGCTTTGGGACGGAATAACAGTAATTTGTTAATTCTATAAATTGAGAGATTAAATGACTAATTTTCATTTTAAAAAATTGCAATTTGTAAAATTTACTAAAGTTCTGATAAAATATAAAAATCTTTTCATTTCACAATCCTTGCTTAGCAAAATATATTTTTTTATCTTATAAAAATTATGGACATTATAATATAATCAGGTCTATTTTATTAACTTGTTAATCATGAACTACTTTTCCTCTAAAAACTTTATAGACGTAAGCAGTATAGGCAATCACGATAGGCATACCTATTAATACAATTATTAACATAATCTTTAAAGTCAACTCGCTGGATGAAGCATTATGAATCGTTATTGAAAGACTATGGTCATTACTCGCTCTAACTAAATTAGGGAAATGTATTGCCCCAACAATCCCCCACAATCCTGTGAATGCAAGTGATGACATATAAAATGCAATATTATCTTTTTCCTTATTTAGATAAATTCTATTCATTATAACAGCAATCCACACAATAACTGCTGCTAATATCGCAAGCAAATTCCTGGAATTTTCTGGCATATAAATTAATGTTACAATAAATGAAAGTATAAAAAGGACAACAAAAACAAACCACAGAATTTTAGCAATTTCTCTTGATTTCATTTGCAAAAGTCCAGATGTTTTTAAAGCAGTATAAGTGCAACCCTGCATCATTATCGCAGCTAAACCCAGAAGACCAATAATGAGAGGATATAGACGTAAAAGGGTAAAGAAATTTCCAGTAAAATCCATATATTCATTCAATGGAACACCAACAAGTACATTTCCAAGTGCTACTCCATACAGTAAAGATGGTAAAAAGCTCCCAATTACAAATGCTATTTCCCAAAATTTTCTTCGTTTTACATCATTGTGCCAAAATTCTATAGAAACAGCCCTAAAAATTAAAGCAAATACCACTAACATTAAAGCCAGATAAAATCCGCTGAACACTGTTGCATATGCCTGAGGAAAGGCTGCAAATAGAGCAGCCCCTCCTGTAATTAACCAAACTTCATTGCCATCCCAGAAAGGAGTTATGGAATTAAAAAGAACCTTTTTATCCTTTTCATCTTTTGCAAGGAAAGGAAAAAGGATACCAATTCCCAAATCGAAACCGTCAAGGATGGAATAACCAAGTAATAAAACCCCGACAAGCACATACCATATATTGCGAAAAAAATCTAAGTTTTCCATCCAAATCCTCTAAAACTTAATTTACACAACATTCGCAAGTAGATTAAAATTCTTCAATTTTCATTAAAAATAAAATATCAAGGAAAACTTTTTAACATTCCTACTCTATTAAAAAAATTCTTGATTAGTATCCTTTCAAAGCAGTCTCTTCAGGTCCTTTTTTAACAAAACTTATCAGCACATAAATAAATACTCCTGTAATAAAAATGTAAATTAATCCAAACACTAAAAGTGAGAATAAAATTTGACCAGCAGGCACAACAACTGATGCTGCATTTGCTGTTCTCAGAATCTTATAGACTGCCCAAGGCTGTCTTCCTACCTCTGCTCCAATCCAGCCAAATTGATTAGCTATATGCGGTAAAGGAATTGAATAGAGCAAAAGTTTTAAATACCAATCTGCACTCCAAATTTTTTTCTTTAAAAGCAAATATAATCCTATCATTGCCATTATAACAAATAACATTCCAATAATAATCATAATATGATATGATACAAAAGGCAAAAAAACAGGCGGCTGTTCCTCTTTTGGAAATTCAGCCAGCCCTACGACCCTTGCATTAAAATCACCGTGAATCAATAAACTCAACAACTTTGGAATTCCTACATAGAGATAAGTTTTTTCTTTTTCACTATCAGGAATTCCAAACAATGCTAATGGAGCACCCTCTTTAGTTTTCCAAAGTGCTTCAAAAGCAGCCATTTTCTCGGGTTGAGTTTTTGCAACCTGAACTGAATGTGAATGTCCAGCGAAAAGCTGGATTATAGAAGCAAAAATAAAAATAATCACAGCAACTTTAAAATAAACTTTTGCATATTCAACATATCGTTTTTTAATTATGTAAAATGCACTTATTCCGGTGACAAAAAGTGAACCTGTTATCCAAGAAGCAATTACTGTGTGTATGTACCGAATCACAGTAGAATGATTTATCGCTGCCTGAAAAAAATTGGTAAGTACAGCTCTTCCACCTTCAATTTTAAAGCCAGCAGGTGTCTGCATCCAAGAATTAGCGATAATTATCCACAAACCAGAGATGTGAGAACCAAAAAACACTAAAAATGCTGAAAGCCAATAAACCTTTTTAGAAACACGATTTCTACCAAAGATTAGAACACCAAGAAATACCGATTCAAGGAAAAATGCAAAAACTCCCTCTGCCGCAAGTGGGGCACCAAAAATATCGCCCACAAACCTTGAAAATTCAGACCAGTTTGTTCCAAACGAAAATTCTAAAACAATTCCTGTCGCCACACCTACTACAAAAACAAGTCCTAAAATCTTTACCAAAAAGTTTGATAAATTATTATAGAAGTCATCTTTATGCTTCAGATAAAGAGTTTCAATTATTAATATAATTAACGAAAGTCCAAGAGTAAATGGTGGAAAGAGAAAATGGAAACATGCAGCCAAGCCAAATTGAATACGGGATAACAAAATTGAATCCATTTTTATTGTTTTTTAATATAATTTGGTTCTTCAGGAATTTTGTTTGAAATTAGAAAAGCAT
>JABXJV010000065.1 GCA_013375355.1 Candidatus Helarchaeota archaeon | reverse complement strand
TTTTTTTTTAATTTTTTAATTCTTCAGATTTATATTTCTTGTTAGAATTCCTATTTAAACTTTTAAAAAGTATATGATTAAAGAAGAAAGAATTCAGATTAATTAACTCATTATTTTTCCTAATTCTTTATTTTTAAGTTCCCATATTATTCCTTTTTTCGCGGCCCATTTTATCCAAGTGGGATAATTATCAGGATATTCTTCTGCTTTTCCGAGCATTCTATTCCATCTATTAAGCATTTCACCTGGTTCCGCCAATTTTCCTTGGATTGAAATCCATCCACCAGAAACTAGTTTTTTTAAATATTGGGTTGATAAATATAAAGAGTTTAAAATATATTCTATCTCCTTAACATTTACCTTATTACCCCTTCCAATGAAAAGTTCATTTATTTGGCGAATTAATTTTCCAATATCTAAAGAAAAAAAGGGTAAGATATTAATTTTTGACAGTGAAATGTTCGCGTTTGGGAGAGAAAAATTGGGTCTGGGTATATTAGGGTGCAGTAAACTTATATCTGGTTCAAAAATATAATAAGTTTTAGCAGTGGCTTCTATGAATCCTGCACTCATTATCAATGCAGCATTAATTGGATTAGATCCTCCGACCATGTTAATCCAGATTTCCTTCTCTTTTAATGCATTCATGGTAGCATAGATTTTGGGAAAACAATCATTAAAATCCTGAAAATCGACTTCTATTATATGGAAATATCTAATCCAATCACCTTGATAAAATTCCGAAAAGTCTTTTTCTTTAAGGGATTTTAGTAATTTTCCTAAGTATTTAGAAATCATTTGGATTACATTTTCAGTTGGTTGTAATTGAAACCATTGATCTTTGATTGTTCTCGATTTTGCCGGTCCTTTTCCTTCAATTACTTCTTTTGATGTAAAAATAATAAGAGCTTCTGGGGCACCTTTTTTCTCTTGAGTACTTTCTCCTGAAGTTTCAAAAAATTTTATTGCATTTTTTTCTCCCTTATTGGCAGACTTGAGTAAAAGGTAAATATGGGTTAATGGAACAGTTATAGCCCCTGGGCTTACTCCTACTCCACTAAGATGCCAAACTCCCACTTATTACTCCTCCAATTTTAACACGTTACCAACTTTAAATTCAGGAGAATGAGTCTCTACTACAACCGCTCCCCCTAATCTGGGGTCATGGGTTGCAATAAATTTTGTAGTATGATAATGATGAACCATATAACAATACAACCAAATCGGTCCTCGACCGTCAAGTATAACTCCTTTAGTATTATTAATTTTAGGTAATTCTAAATTTTCTAAAATATTAGGTTCTAAAATATCTTTTAAATTAAAAGAAATAATTGTAAATTTTTCTTTTTCTAAAGTCTGAAATTCTAATATACTCAATTTCTATGTCCCAGCTTAATTTTGGATACTTAATTATCATAATTTAACAAATTCTAATAATTTTTCGAGTTTCAAGACCTGAGGATAGTCATTTAAAAAAGCATCTTGAACAAGTTTTATACAAAAAGGAATGATAGTTTCAAAATTCTTAATTGATTTTTCCTTAATGGGATTCCAACCATGTGCTAATATGCTCAAATTTCGAATTGGCAAAACATTTTCGATTTTGTTTAGAATTTTTTTATTTCTTATATTAGAATCAAGTTTTTCAAGGAGTTGCCAGCTCTTTTTTAGCGCAATTGTTGGGGGGTAGGATGCAGGTGTAAATAGGTTCGAAATAAAATTTAAGATGATTGAAGGAGTTTTTAATGGTTTTAATTTATACATATTTCTTATATTTGCAGGTAAATTATCTACACCTTCATCAAATTTTGTAGTATTTATTTTATATTTCTTCCAAAGAACCAATTGGGCAGTGGCTTCGAAGATTCTGTAATATCTACAAACCGCATCATCATATTTTTTTACTTCAAACTTTCGTCTTGCATTATTTATTAATTCAAAATATAAAATCAATAGTATTTCTTCGTCAATTGATTCAAAATCATCCAATTTATGTTTTTTAAGTTTCTCGATTATGGTTAATTGTTCTTTTATTCTCATAAATATATCCTGATATTGACGCCCGAAATTTGATTTCAAGTTATCTTTCATGGTTTTTACTGCATTTTCTAAATGATGAATGGCCTGACTGAAATTGAAAAGACTCCAACTTTTATATGCTAATGATAATTCATGCAATGAGCGATAAATTAATCTCTTATTGGCGTCAAAAACCGAACCTAATCTTTTAAAGTATTCTGCAGCTTTTAAGAAAATTAATGAGTTAAAGGAAATCTTGGCATTCTTTTCAAAATTAATTCCTAATGTATCTGAAGGATTGTCAAGTAACAGAATTTCTTCATCTGAAAAAATTCTATCTTCTCTAGCTCTTTGTCCTTGAAGCGAACGAACGTAATATGTTGGAATATTTTCTGAAAATGATATATGAGCAATTGCAATGGTCATACCTTTGGTTCCTCCCGTTGAATTAAATAAAATTTCGTTCTTTTTTTCATGTAAATCGTTCTTTAGCCCTTTTTCATGTAAAAAGTCTATAGCTTTTAATCCGGCATCTGCTACAGATGTAGTGTCGTTAGGATCACAAATAAAAACTTTAGCATTTATCTCTAATTCATATCCGAAAAACTTGATTAAATCTAAGGCATAATTTTTTGTCTCTTTACTTACAATAAAAGTCGCATATTCAGGTGAATGTTGAGAAATTGCGAACCATAAAGGTGTAATTGTCCTTCCTACTGTAATAAGTAGCCCTTTTTTTTGAAATTTAGGTTCTATTTCCTGGAAAAAAACATTTTTGAGTCTACTTTTCAGTGATTCAAAGTTGTTGCTCTCATCAATTTCCTCAAAAATGTAATCTTTAATTATTTTTGGAATATATTCAAGAGATTTTTTATCGCTAAAGATTGCAATAGTTAAATTATCACCTTTAATTAAAGTGACGCGGTGATTTTCCATCATGTATGAATGGAAGCCTTCCTTATAAATTTCCTCTGAAAATGAACTAATAGCACTTAATAATCCTGAAACTAGACCGTCATCTGGACCTATTATATCAACGGATTCGTCAGGAATGGAAAAAAGATGGACTGTCTCTCTTATTACCAAAATTTTTTCTATCTTCATTTCGCTCCCTCATTAAAACCTTGCTATTAATTTGAATGACGTAGTATAAAAGAATATTCTTTCAATTTTTTTAATCCTCATTTTATGAGTTTAACTAATGAAACGCAACTTATCTCCCATTTCTAGCTGACTTTCCTATCTTTCAATCCTCATTTTACGAGTTTAATCAATGAAACTTGTGGGTGATCTTGAAGAAGAACGGATCTATTACTTCTTTCAATCCTCATTTTACGAGTTTAATCAATGAAACTGGTTTTCGTTAAGAAAACAAAAAATTTGGAACCCTTTCAATCCTCATTTTACGAGTTTAATAACTGAAATTAAACGGACTGAAGAGGGACGAACAGATCTTGAATGCTTTCAATCCTCATTTTACGAGTTTAATCAATGAAGCAGATATAATAAATATACTTATTATAAAGATATAAAGATGATCTTATCTAAAAAATTGTCAATTTCTAAACAATATGTGCTAGTTAAAAAATGTACTAGCTATTTATAAAGACCAGCACGCCTTTTATTGATTAAGACGAAATTAGTAGAGGTTAAAAATTTAATTTTATAACTTTTTGGTTTTTGAATGTCGATTATTTTTAAAAATTTATGATATTTAGGTTAATTTTTTTAAAATATCTATTCAAATTTTTTCTAATTTTAAAATAACATAAAATATTTGCCATTTCTATTGCAATTCTTATAAGATTAATGAAAACTTCAGACACAGTTAATATTTCAGACATAAACAATTTTAGGATCTGTAATTTTCCAGACACAACTAATTTTCGGACACAATATTTTTCAGACACAAGTAATTTTTCAGACATATTTCTTATAAGTGCTTTAATTTCTGATTGCTTAATTTGATTATATCAAATATATAATCTATTTAAATTGGAAAGATTTTCTAATCCTTCTCTTTTTTGGATTTGATTATTATTAAGGTATACCCCTTCCAATTGCGTGATCTCGTCAAAACTCTCGATTTTTTTAATCCAATTGTGTTGGAGGAATAATACTTTCAAATTTTTAAGTTCTTCTAATCCCTCTATTTTTGTAATTAAATTACCAAGCAAGTCTAGAACTTCTAATTGATGAAGACTATCTAAACTTTCTATCTTTCTGATCTTATTCCAAGCAAGATGCAATTTTTTTAGATTTGTCAAATTTTCTAGCCCTTCAATTTTTTCGATTCTATTGCATTCAAAATCCAAGACTTCTAATTGAGTAAATTCCTCTAACCATTCAATTTTTCTGATATTACATTTTGAAAATATATCTCCACTAATTTCTAGAGATGTTAATCCTGAAAAATTCTTTATAATCTCAGGAATTTTGTTTACTTTCTTATTTCGAATCATAAGTTTTGAAACTCTTCCCTTTATATTGACTTTATAATCATAATCACTAATTTGAAATTGCTCCTTCAGCTCATCTATCGCTTTTTTTTCTATCGCAGATCTGATTTTTTTCAAATTTACCACCTATTTCGCAATATTTCTGCAATGTTCTATTACAGCTTTTACTCCTTTTTCACATATTTCTCGATCTTCTTTCGATAATGGATTATTCATTAAGTCTAATTCACTCAATCTAGCATTATGTTCAAGATCCTCAACTTTTCTTATCTTATTGCCATTGAGCTTTAAAATTTCTAGCTTTAATTGATTATCAAGCCCTTTTAATTTCTCTATTTCGTTGAAAGACCTTTGTGAGTGTGGGTTACCACATAATGATTTGATAGGAAAGATTTAAACAATTTTATTGCTTAAATTATATCTATCAATGTTTAGAGCTGATAAAGTGTTTGATGAAGAAGCAGCTGTTGAAATAGCTTACCAAAATGACAAAGTAAATGAGTTTGAAGAGAAGCGTCCTGACTGCACAGTCATGATAACTAAGATGAAACCGAAGGAGACAGAAGCATGGATAAAAAAGAACCCAAAGGCAAAAGTAGGTTCTCCCCCTCCTAAAAATTTATGGAAAGTCGAACTTGAAGATCCGGGAAAAGACCAATTAGTAGTGATAATTAGCCCAGAAACTAAAAAAATTGTTGAAATTAAAACAGAAGCAGCCGAAAAATTATCAGATGAAGAATAAAATTAGAGCCTTTTAGGACGCAGTAGTGAAAATTATTCTTTAAAACAATTAACTTTTTTTATCTTTATAAAAGAAAAAGATGTATGGCTAAATTATAACATAAAAATACCTAATATGCCATAAAATAAAATTGTCGTAAAACCAACTAAGGATAACCAGGCAATATACGCACATTTTGGGAAACTCCAATTTTCCCCAGGTTTCCAAACCCCACAGCCAACGTGTCGATAATCGAAAATTGCTCCAAATGTTGCCAAAATAAAAGATAGTGCAATTATCCAAACTGGGTCAAGAGCTGGGTTTGCCAAAGCAGGATCTGTAATTATTTTATACATTACACGATTTCTATTGGGAAAAGTTGATAATATGCTAAACATGAAACCAAAAAACCAAAAACTGATTATCATATCTATTGGAACGTGTTTGAAATCAATTGTTCGATTTCCAATTTCGATTTTTTGACATCCACCATAACAAAACCATAGACCTTTTTTATAGGCATATGCTTCAATGCTCCAATCATAAACAGCTGTAAATAATCCCGCAATAGATGCTGCAATAATCTCAATAATAGAAGGTTGAAATATTATAAAAGCCAAAGGAAAAAATAGAATAATTGGAATATATCCAATCAATCTATATTGCGTCGGAGACAATCTTTTTGTTTGCTCAATTTGACTCATTTACAGATCATTTCCATATTTTGTTGCTGGACAAATCTTTATAACAAAAACCAAGAATAGCTTATTTAATTTAACCTTCGCAATAGAGGTAAAAAATATGGCAGAAAAGCCTAATATCATTTACATATTTCCTGATCAACACCGTGGCGATACATTAGGTTGCGTAGGGCATCCAGCAGTTATTACACCTAATCTGGATAAAATAGCTGCTGAAGGAGTAATTTTCACGCACTGTTTTACCAATTCGCCTTTATGCATGCCAGCAAGAGCATCCATGATGAGTGGTCAGTATGTCTGTGAGCATGGAGTATGGTTTAATGATAATGCTGCTAACCCTTTAGGTCCCAGTCATGTGCGCAACATTCGTAATGCAGGTTATCATACAGCGCTTATCGGAAAGACTCACCTTTGGGTTCATGGTGGCAACTTACTTAACATAGATGGAACTGCCCCCAGACCACACACTAAAGAAAGAATTCAAACTTTGATAGATTGGGGTTTTGATGATATCCATGAGGTTACAGGTCCTATTGCCACTGTCGTGCATGATTCACCTTATACTGATTATTTGAAAGAAAAGGGATTATTGAAAGTCTTTAGAGATTATATGATTGAGTATACTGTAAAATGGGCAGCTGGAAGAGCTGCACCTTGGGAGGAACCGCCAAGTCCCGTTCCTACTGAAGATCATTTAGACAGTTACACCGGACGTAAAGCAATTGAATGGATACAAGATTATAATAGCGAAAAGCCGTTTTATCTTCAGATTTTATTTCCCGGTCCTCATGATCCTTTTGATTCGCCTTCAGAGTATAGGGCAATGTATAAGCCTGAAGATATGCCTGTGGGGATCCTGGAATATCCTCAAAAACCTAGACCGCCTTATGTTAATAGAGTGCTACGCTGGAGTGGAATTAAAAATATGACTCCTGCCCAGAATCAAATTTTACGATCATTTTATTATGCTAAAATTACTCTAATCGATGAATATATTGGTCGGATTATAAAAACTCTAGAAGAAAAGGATTTAATGGAAAATACTTGGATAATCTACAATTCAGACCATGGAGAAATGCTCGGCGATCATATGATGTGTCATAAAATAGTTTTTTATGAAGGTGCGTTATATATCCCCTGTATTATCAGACCTCCTGGAGGAATCAAAAGTTGGAAGTCTAAAGTATTAACCGATCATCTTGATATTGCTGCTTCTCTCATCGATATCGCAAAAGCTGACCCATTAAAAGGTAGCGATGGTCGCTCTCTTATTCCACGAGTTCTAAATGGGTCTAATGGGGAGGAAGCTCAAAAAGGTAAAGAAGTTGTTTTTAGTGAGGTTACGGGGTTCTCTATGGTTCGAAGCGAGCAATATAAGATGGCCGTTTCATCAAAACGTCGAAAACCCTTGGAGTTGTTTGATCTTAAAAAAGACCCGAAAGAATTACGTAATCTAGTAAAAGATCCTGACTATGAATCTCTACGCCAAGAATTATTAGATAATCATCTCAATATATTACTTAAACGTATGAAAAAAATATAAGTTTTTGATTCTATCTTTATTTAATATAAATAAAAATAGACTGATTTACCGATGGGAATTTTAAAAAAAGTTGGCACTTTGATCATAATTCTGACATGTCTCTTTATCGTATTTATCTTTCACGCTGAAATTTTTCAAGTATTAGGGCCTCCTTTCCATAAAATATTTAATGAATGGATAGTTTGGGTGTATATTGGGTTTATAGCATATTTTTGTATTGGGGGGTTGGTTTACGGAGGGGGATATTCCCATATAAAACGCAATCGTGTTAGGGGAATGTTAACAACTCTATTTGGAGCATTAATGATAATTTCGAGTTTAATTGGGGTTATATTCTATACATTATTAACTGTTATATTCATTTCATTGCTATTAATAGAAATAAAATTAATTCTACTTGTTATTTTGCTATTTGCTTCTTTACCAGTTACATCATTATTCTTTGAGAAATGGTTTGATGTTTCAACTTTTTTTCAAGATGTATGGAGACAAAGAAAGGAATATTCTAAATTGACTTATACTGTTGAAGAAAAAGGAAAACTAATATATATTAACATTGAAAAAAATGATTCCAATATTTCACATGTTTATGAAGCTGCTGCAATATTAAAAATACAGGATGCTTTTCATAATATCAGAAAAAACCCTGATGTTTCTATAGCTCTCTATATAAAGAGTGGTTTACTAGGTATTGTTACTGCAATAGTCAGAAATTTCACTTCTTGGCCAAGAACCAAAAACCGACTCTATCGTAGAATAGCGAGATTAAAAATAGGGAAAAATGTATGTATTAGCCACTGGACTCGTTTAGACCCATTATTTCCAGACTTAATCGAATTTGAGGAAGGTTCTGGCGTGGGTGTGGGATGTCAGTTATTAACACACAATTTCATGAACCAAAATCCTTTAACAATCTGTATTGGACCAATAAAACTCGAAAAAAATGCGCGTGTTGGGGCATATTCCACAATCATGCCAGGTGTAACTATAGGAGAAGGGTCGATAGTAGGTGCAGGCTCAGTAGTTGTTGACGATATCCCTCCATATTGTATTGCCTATGGTGTCCCAGCTCAAGTGGTTAAAAAACTAGAAAAAAATGAAAACTAAAATTGTTAAGCGTTAAGAGCTTAACTCACGAAGTGTACTTTCATCAGATAATTCAACAGAAACGACTTTTGAAATACCTTTTACGTTAGTAACTCCATATAGTAAATTTGCAATATCATCTATATTACTCTATCTTTTTTATTTTCAGATTTCTCCCACTACAGAAAAAAGTTGAATTACAAAAAAAATTTGAACACAAATAGGAAACCAAAAAAAGAAAAAAAAGGGGTCTGAACATTAGGATATCTATTAATTTATTTCTCAATTGCTTTTTTAGAAGTCGGAGTTTTACTGATTTTTTTAAGCTCTTTAACAGTTTTATTGATATTAATTATAACTGCTACCAATATTAGCAAGATCGCCCCAAAGCCAGCTATAATTCCAAGTCCCAATGGGGATAGTAAGAAGCTGGAAATATCTCCACCGCCTTGTGGTGCGATTATAATTGGTCTCTCTGGAGTCGGCTCATCTATTAGTGTTACAATAACTGTGTCCGAAATGCCGAATTGATGATACAAATCATAATATTCAATGGTATAATTGAATCTCCCTGAAACACTGCTATTTATAGGTATTAATATAGGAGCGTTATTAATCCATGGAGTCCAATCTTGCCATATATAATAATTATCATTAGTATCGTTTACCCAAACTCGATATTGTCCCTTGCCAGACTCATCATAAAGTTGCCATGATATTGCCCAATTTGAAATTGTCGTTATAATATCAGCCGGTTGGTTTGAAGTAGGTTTTTCAGTTATAATTCCATACATTATTTCAAAATCAGTTCCCCACTCACCATCCGTGCCATCGTGCCAGACCACATGCACGTTGCCGCTACCGTCCGCGGCAATGCTTGGTTCTTCACTAATACCATCGTTCCACCCGTAAATGTCGGAAATCACGGTGGCATTGGACCATCCCATAGCGGTGAGGTTTGCGTACATTATTTCCCAGTCAGTTCCCCACTCACCGTCCGTGTCATCGTGCCAGACCACGTGCACGTTGCCGGTATCGTCCGCGGCGACACTTGGGTAACGACTACCACCATTGTTCCACCCGTAAATGTCGGAAATCACAGTCGCGTTTGACCAGCCCGCAGCAGCGGTGTAGTTTGCGTACATTATTTCATCATCAATTCCCCACGCACCGACCGTGAAATCTTGCCAGACTACGTGCACGTTGCCGCTATCGTCCGCGGCGACGCTTGATAACCAACTATCACCATTGTTCCACCCATAAAGGTCGGAAATCGCAGTCGCGTTGGACCAGCCCGCAGCAGTGAGGTTTGCGTACATTATTTCCCAGTCAGTTCCCCACGCACCGACCGTTAAATCTTGCCAGACCACGTGCACGTTGCCGCTACCGTCCACGGCGACGCTTGGGTTCTGACTATAACCATCGTTCCACCCGTACAGGTCGGAAATCACGGTCGCGTTGGTCCAGCCTGCGGCGGTATTTAAGTTAAAACTTTTATCGTTGACTGAAGACAAGGGAATAGTAGCAGAATCAAATTTAGAGGCGTTAATAACAAGGAATAATGTTAAAATAAGGAAAATCTGTGTAAATAATTTTATTCTTCTTTTTATTCTCATATAATCACTTCTTCAATTTTTAAAAAAATGAGGATACAAATATATTTTTTTATGATTTAAAAATTTTTTAACCCAGAATTTATAATAAATCCACCATCAACAACGATTTTTG
>JABXJV010000064.1 GCA_013375355.1 Candidatus Helarchaeota archaeon | reverse complement strand
TTAAAATTTTCCATAAAAGATTTTTTAAACTTAAACAAAGATATTACTGGTAAAGATAATCCGCTTACAGTAATACTTGATGATTTTTCTCTAACTGATTATAATAACGTTCAGAAATACGCTAAAAAAGATGACAGACAAGAGTATCAGTCTTACAAACTCTTAAATAAAATAATGGGAAGTGATGAAGAATATGCTAAAAGTGTATTTTCTGATTCGAAGGATTATTTCGGAGAGGGTAATCTGAAGGTTTCTGATTTGAAAAATTTTGAAAATGAAAAGGCTGCTGTACCACTGCAATTGGAAATGAAGAAGGATAATAATATCTTTTCTTTTTTATTCTTTTCGGATTTTAATAATATAAAAGATGAATTCGAGAATAAAGAATCTATCCCTATAAAGGTATTTTTAAAATCAAAGGAAGATTTTATAAAAACAAATTTAGATGAGAAGATATTAGATGGTTATGTAAAATTTAATGGTTCGGTAAAGGATGAAATATTTTCGGATTTGAAAGTAGAAGATAAAAAAATTGATTTACCTGATAATGTAAATAAAGAAGTTAATGGATTTCAGAATAAACTTGATGATAAACCTGCAACTCATGAGAATATAAAGGGTGTAGTAAAAGATGAAATATTTTCGCATTTGAAAGTAGAAGATAAGAAAATTGATTTACCTGGTAATATAGATAAAGAAGTTAATGGATTTCAGGATAAACTTGATGATAAACCTGTAACTCATGAGAATATAAATGGTAATCTATTCGTTAATTTAATAAAGATTGAAAATATCGATAGTGAAGAATTTGAATTATCGATAATAAATCCGTTTTATGCTGATAAAAAAATCTCAATTATCATTCCAAAAGAGTCTCTAACTACCTTGAAAAATAGTAATCTGGAGAAAGTGAATAAAGAGAAGATTGATATTCCAATTTTGATAAGAGAGATTCAAAATTATTCTGATAATGATACGGATGAAGAAGCGATTAGAATTGAAAATTTTAATAATATTAATTATAACATAACAGATAAAGCTAAAAATAACATAACAGATAAAGCTAAAATTGATGAATATTTGTCAGAAAGAAAATATTATAATGAATTGATAAAGTCAGAAATTCTTCAACTGAATGTTTTGGAGATTGAAAATATTGATGAAAATAT
>JABXJV010000063.1 GCA_013375355.1 Candidatus Helarchaeota archaeon | reverse complement strand
GGAAAAATCTGATTTCAAGAATTGAACGGCATAAGAGAAAAAATAATAAAAAATTAAGATGGCATATTGACTATTTGCTGAACTGCCAATACGCAAAATTAGAAAATGTATTTACATTCGAAAACTCCAAATCCGACGAATGTTCATTGAATAAAGAAATATTAAAACTCAATGGTGCTAAAGTAATAGTTAAAGGTTTTGGTTCTTCGGACTGCAAAAAAGGATGTCCTGCTCATTTAATTTTTGTTAATAATAAAACTTCTTTTACTTTCTTTTTCAAAAGAAAGTAACAAAGAAAACTTTAAACTTATTTCTAATTCTTTGCGTAGCAAAGAATTAGAAATGGTTGAATTTCTTTAGTATTAATTTCCTAAAAAACGCTATTTAAAATATTATTTTTATTTTATCATGGGATATATTCCGACATATATAAAACTTTATAACGAGGGGACTCTTGAAAATCGTATTCAAGAACTCAATGAGACGCTGAAAAATTGCACTATTTGCCCTCACGAATGCAAAGTTGACCGAATATCTGGCAAGAAGGGGATATGTAGTGCTGACTGGAGGATTGAGATTTCGAGTGCTTTTCCCCACTTTGGTGAAGAAAGTCCCCTGGTTGGAAGACATGGTTCAGGAACAATATTTCTAACACACTGCAATCTGAAGTGCGCTTTTTGCCAGAATTATGACATCAGTCATCTGGGTGAAGGAAAGGTGATTACTACTGAAGATTTATCGAATATTATGATTTATTTGCAGTCACTTGGATGTCATAATATTAACTTTGTCACTCCAACTCACTACATCCCACAGATTATATCAGCCCTTCCCAAAGCGATAGTAAAGGGTTTAAAAATACCCCTCGTTTACAACTGCGGAGGTTATGAATCAGTCAAGACCTTGAGACTGCTTGACGGCATCATAGACATTTATATGCCGGATACGAAATTCTCTTCATCCGAAATTGGCTCCAGATTTACCAAGGCAGAAAATTACACCGAAATCTTAAAGGAAGCACTTAAGGAGATGCATAGACAGGTTGGTGATTTAGTGATTAATAGTTTTGGAATCGCAGAAAGAGGACTCTTAATTAGGCACCTTGTTATGCCTGAAGACTTGGCGGGCACAAAAGATATGATGAAATTTATAGCCGATGAACTATCAACAAACTCTTTCGTGAATATTATGGCTCAATACCGACCATGTCATCTTGCTTGTAAATATAATGAATTAAACCGCAGAATTACACATTTGGAATTTTTAAATGCTCTAAAGATTGCAAAAGATGCAGGGATTAAAAGAGAGGTTTCCGATTAATATATTTAAATCTGCTTTTTATTATTCCTGCTAATATATTTCATATAGTTGTTTAAATCTCTGACCACGACCTTTTCTTCAGAACAGCAGATATTCGATTCAGGATTATATATTAAATTTTCACTTTTGACAACAGGTGATTTATAAGGTATATTAAATTTTAAAATCGGTTTTCTTGGTGGCTTGTATATCTTTTCCTCAATAATAAATATTTCGGAATTCTCGTCCAAATCATCGGTTTCCGTTATAGAATTCAGGAGTTCATCTATATTTTTTTGTTCAATTCCTGCCATTTTCTTTAAAACTCAATTTTACTTTTTGTAAAAAAGTTGAAAAAAATAGACTTCTATTCATTAAATATATTTCCCTAAATATTATCGGAAAATTTTAAACAGTTCTTTAGCCTGACCTATTCATAAATCCTGTTATTAATATTTTAAATTTATTTCACCTTTTTCTGTCATCCTGAATTTATTTCATGATCTATCAATAAAAGATTCTGAAGATCCTGAACATGTTTCAGGATCAGAATGACCATGGTATTAGCACCATAAACATGATTCAGGGACAGTATTGCGCCAATTTAATAAATTCAATGATTTGTCTATTTAAAAAAAACATTTTATGAATTATTCAGATTAGGAAACTTATGGTGGGATTAAAGGAAGGATTTTTCTTTTATTTTATCCATCACCATTTCTTCGAATTTCTCTGAATCGTAAATTTCAACTCCAATATCGACATAATAAAATGGGAATGGCTTCCAGAGACTATCATTGATTTTCACAGCATCTTTACCGGTAGTAATGATTAAATCTGCTTTAGATTTTGTGAATGATGATATTATCTTTTTGATATCTCTCTTTTTATAATTATGATGGTCCGGGAATTTGATATAATCGAGTACTTCAACACCACTGTTAATAACTGTTTTGATGAAATACTGATGGTCGGCAATACCTGAAAATACTGTAGATTTTAAACAGGATAATTCATCAGGAAGAATCACTTCATTCCCATCAAGCGTTCGCAGACACAAAACATTATACATCATAAGGAATATCTGTGCTTGTGTATATTTTCTTACCTCATCAATCATCTCTTCAGAAAGATCACCTGTTTTTGTCATCACAATAATATCAGCCCTATTAATATTCGATATAGGTTCTCTTAATGAACCAGCAGGGAAAATTTTTCCATTACCAAAAGGCTTATCCCCATTTAAAAGAAGAATATTTAAGTCCCTCTTGAGAGCAATGTGCTGGAATCCATCATCAAGGATAAATACGTCAGATTTAAAATTTTTCTCCGCTAATATCCCACTTTTATACTTTTTTCTACCAACAATAATGGGCACATTTTTTAATTTCCTTGTCATCAGCATTGGTTCATCACCAGAATCTTTAACATTCCCAATTATATTTATGCCATCATATATAATCTTTGCTTTTCTGCCTTTACCCTTAAATCCTCTGCTCAATATAGCAGTTTTAATCCCTCTTTTTCGAATAAAATCAGCAAGCCAGATAGTCATTGGAGTTTTCCCGGTTCCACCCAATGTCAAATTTCCTATACTTACAACAAACTTTGAAAGAGAGTGTGTTTTAAATATATTTTTCTTATATAAGTATTCTCTTATCAATATGATAAATCTATATATATACGAAAAAGGGAGGAAAATTATCGAAATAAACCTATTGAAATAAATTTCTTTATTCCGGATTTTATTCAATTTTTCTTTTGTAAAGTGTTTTTCAATTTCTTTGTTCTTAAGTAAAATCTTATTTTCCAATTCTTTTGAAAACTTTTCAAGGTCATCTTTTTCTAAATTTTCCTCTATATATATAGGCTCTCCGTATGATATTACACACTTTGAAAATGGCTTAACAATAATGAATTTATCCCAGGACTTTAGAACTTTTCTATTTTTTGCACAAATGAAGATTGGGATTATAGGACATCCTGATTTCTGCGCCAAAGAGACCGCACCTATTTTAAATTTTCTATATGGTCCGCGTGGACCGTCCGGAGTCACAGCAACGACATTATTCACTCTCAAGAGACTTACCATCTCCAGAAATACCTTTTTCCCACCTTTTGTACTTGAGCCTCTTATCAGATTATAGCCAAGACCCTTAAGAATTCTTGCAATAATCTCCCCATCTCTGTGTCGGCTGACAAGCACATAAAATCCCTTATCGGTGTGATACATCATAGGGATCATCATCTCTCCATGCCAAAAGACTGGTATACAACCCTCTCTTCTTTCTATTATAGTATTGAGATAATTCGTTCCGAGTAATTCAAACCTTATGGTGACCTTCAACAACCTTACGAGAAAACTGAATAAATAATCAGCAAGAAATAATAAAATCTTATCTTTCATATTTTAAAATATATTAATTTTCACTTAATAATTAATAAGATTAATAAATATTATAAAACCTCACTCTTTGTTCATAAGTTCCAAAGCAAGTTCTGCAGCCCTTTTTGATGCTCCAGTATTTCCAAGCGCTTTTTTAACCTTTTTCAAATCTTCCCGCATTTTATTCATAATTTCCGGATATTTTATAATTTTTCTATTTCATGAGCGATATCTTCAGCGAGCGACCTCCTCTGTATAATCTCGGGAATAATTTTTTCTTTTGCAATAATATTTACCAGACCAATATTTGGAATTTTCACAAGCAATTTCGCAAAAAAATAGGTAATAGGAGAAACCTTGTAAACAATAATCATAGGAGTTTCAAATATGGCGGCTTCAAGTGTGGCTGTCCCAGATGCAACTATCAGCAAATCTGAATATTTCATTATTTGGTAATTTAAACTTTCAACTGCAGAAACCGCAGAATTTTCACCAATAATCTCTTTATAAACCATCTTTTCAATCATAGGTGATGTACTAACAATTCCTTGAACGTTATTGATTCTTCCATTAATAATCTTAATTACCTTCAGCATCTCTGGTAAAAGGTTTTTTACCTCTTGAATTCTGCTTCCTGGAAGAAGACCAATTGTCATTTTATCTTTTGATAGTTTGCACAGGCTAAAAAATTCTTCTTTTGACACATCAGTTTTAGTAACATCGAGCAGTGGATGCCCGATAAAGGTAACATCAATTCCAGCACTTCTGTAATCTCTTCCTCAAAAGGGAGAATAACAGCCATTTTATCTGTAAATTCGGCAATTTTCTTAATTCTCCTTTTCCCCCACGCCCAAACCTGGGGTGATATGTAATAAAAAATTTTTTTTCCTAATTTTTTTAATCTTTTGCCCAGCCGAATGTTGAATCCAGGATAATCAATCAAAATTACCAGATTTGGATTTCTCTCTTTGACTATTGAAACTATCCTATTAATAACCTTATAAACAAAAGGTATGTGCTTTAATATCTCTGTTACGCCGATCAATGACATCTGATTTACATTATAAAAAAGTTCAGTGCCTTCTTGTTTCATTCTTTCGCCGCCGATTCCGTAAAATTTCAAATCAGGTATCAAATTTTTCATTTCCCGAATCAAGTTTGAACCGTGAATATCTCCAGAAGTCTCACCTGCTATTATCAACACAGACTTATTGTTCATAAGTTTATCTAATTTGACTTATTACAAAATTTTCTCTAACGATCCATATAAATTAAAATAAGTTTGTTATTTGACCATTTCAGAATAAGAACTCTTTACCAAATTTTCCTTCTTAATGCATAGTTTTTTGACTAAAAAATTCATATTCTCTTTGCTTTCTTTATCTATTCTATTTTTTGAAAGAACCGCTTCAAGTTCAATGAAACTCCCTAATCCCTTCACCTTATCAAGATGAATTCTTACATTCTTATATAAATATACCTTCCGAATCTTTTCAACAATACTTTTTATTCCAAATGAATTTTTAAGAAAATTTTTCAGGTTCTGCGATTTTTCTGTCTGATAAATATGATATTCACTAAGTTTTGGTTCAACCTTTTTCCTTCTTTTATACCATATAAGAAAATCTTCACCAGTATTAGTCTCACGGAGTTTCAAATTACTTCTGGGAACTTTAAAATAGGTATCTCGCTGAAAACCTTCACTTATAAACTTAACATCGAGCGAATTTAATATTTCTTCTATTCTCTTTAAGTCTTTGCAGTTTGCTTTTATTTCGAGGTTTGTCATGTATTTAAAAATGGTCTATTATCAAACCTTTATTCTTAATCTTATTTTAAGTTAATTGATGAAAATTTCAATTTTTTATAACAGAAGCGTTGATTCTATAACCAAATCTTCTCACATTCTCAATCAGAAAATATGGGTCAACTCTATCCTTAAGTTTCTCTCTTATTTTCCTTCTTATATCAGCAATCCTGCATTTTATTCTGTTTCTATCAATATAAATTCCATTTGCATCGAGTTTACTTGCTATATAATCTATATTTATAGGCTTATAAATTTGAGCATTGACCGCAATCAGATAAAATATCAATCCTG
>JABXJV010000009.1 GCA_013375355.1 Candidatus Helarchaeota archaeon | reverse complement strand
TAGAACTTAAAAATGAATTGACTGTTATTAATTTTCGCCAATCTGTCTTCTTTGAGGGAATAAGCCTTACTGAACTGATGGAAGGAACTGATTTTTTTCAATTAATTCAAGGAACCAATTCCTTTACACTTGTAGTAGATGCGAGAGCAAAAGATAAAATAATTGAAAAACTTACTAAAAAAAATATTCTATTGGTTAAAGAGGACCAATCAGCTCTTATAGTTGTTAGTCCGCTAAAGATAATTGAAGTCCCTGGAATTGTGGCGTATCTTACTGACTTATTCGCCCGTAACTCTATCAATATAACACAATTTATGTCTTGCCATACGGATACAATTTTTGTGGTTTCCAGAGAAGATTCCCTCAAGGCGTATAAAACCTTAGAAGATCGGATCCTCTTATTACGTGCAAATTTAAAGATAAGGGAGAAGATAGAAGATTCAAATTAGCATTAACATTGCTATTTGACAATAATGAATCCCTAAATTATCATTTTTTAACTTTAAAAAGGGTTTTTTTTTCTTTATATAATTCTGTTTCTTGTTCTCATTATAACATAATTTTAATATTTTTTCTTAAAATAAGCAAATAAAAAAAGGTGAAAATATGCCCAAATTTAGAGCGTATATATTACTTCGTCTAGCAAATGTTGGATCTGAGTGGGAAGTCTGTGAAAGGATAAAAAAAATTTTTACACGTGATAGAGTTACTTACGCTTGTCCAGTTTATGGAGCGTGGGATGTAGTAGTTGAGGTTACATTTGATGAGCTAAATCAGTTAGATGAGGTAGTTACTAAAGTTAGAGAAGACGCAGTATTAAAAGAAGTCACAGATGAAACTACAACGATGGTAGCGGCGCGTAACACTTATCCTTGGTAATCCTCTATCTCTATTTTATTTATATTTTATAATTTTTTAAGTATTTATAAAGATATTTAGTTTTATATTATTTTTAGAAGGTGTTCAAATTATTCAAAGCAAATTTTCAACCAGATAAAGAAGAATTAAAAGGAGAAACAGTAATTCTCCTCTATAGTGGAGGGTTGGACACATCAGTTATGTTGAAATGGATTCAGGAGAAATATGAATGTTCATTGATTTCATTAACACTTGATGTTGGACAAAGGGGAAAGGATTTCAAAAAAATTGAGGAAAAAGCTAAAAAATTAGGTGTAAAAAAGCACTTCACTATCGATGCCAAGCAAGAATTTATTGACCATTATGTTTTTCCTGCCCTGAAAGCTAATGCATTATATGAGGGAACCTATCCTTTACATTCCGCATTATCCCGGCCATTATTGGCAAAATGGGCAGTTAAAATCGCCAAAAAGGAAGGGGCTGCTGCTATAGCTCATGGGTGTACTGGTAAAGGTAATGATCAAGTAAGAATTACTGTTACGGCATATACAATTGATCCTGAAATAAAAATTATTCAACCTGTTGTCGAATGGGGTTTCAATAGAGAAGATGAAGTTGAATATGCAAAAAAACACTCGATTCCTATCCCCAGCCAATCGAAATATTCTATTGATGAAAATCTATGGGGTCGCAGTATTGAATGTTCTGATTTGGAATATCCCGAAATGGAGCCAAATGAAGATGCATTTGAATGGACAGTCAATCCAAAAAATGCACCAGATGAAGTTAAATATATAAATATCGAATTTCAGAAAGGTATTCCTGTGGCAATTAATGGTGAACATATGGATAGTATAAAATTGGTTCAAAAATTAAATGATATCGGTGGAAAAAACGGAATCGGTCGTTTAGATCATCTAGAAGATCGTATAGTAGGTATAAAATCACGAGAAATCTATGAAAATCCTGCTGCAGTTCTTTTAATTAATGCTCATAAAGATTTGGAGAAATCTGTTTGTACAACTCAAGAATTTGCATTTAAATCATTGGTGGATGAAAAATGGGCCAATCTGGTATATTCTGCACTTTGGGTTGACCCACTTAAAGAAGATCTCGATGTCCTTATAAACAAGGTAAATGAACGAGTCAACGGCGAAGTTCGGCTTAAGTTATATAAAGGAACTGCACAAATTGTTGGAAGAAAATCAGATTGGGCACTCTATGATTATAATCTGGCAACATATGAAAAAATTTCAAAATTCAATGAAAAGGCAAGTGCAGGGTTTATGGAATTATATGGGCTTCAGGCAAAATTAGCCCATATGATAAAGAAAAAGAATGAAGACCTAGATTAAATTTTTTTTTAATATCCACCTATTCCAAAAAATTGACGGAAAAAATCTATCCCTTCTCTTACTGTAGATTCAATATCATCTCTTGCTCTATCAATGAAGTCCATAACTCCAGTGATAAGTGTTTCACGTATTATATCCCCAGATTGGGCAAGGAATTCCATACGTTCTTTTCTATCAATTAAAGTTAAAAATTCCCAAAAAGCCGCTTGCAATGGAATATTATTTGAATACCATTCTTTAAGCTTATTAGAGCCAAAATATAGCAGAATATTTACAATGATAATTCCAAAAGCTATGATAGATATAATTGTATTAAGATCTTGCCAATTAAATGCTAAATTTACTAAAGGATAATCCATTATTGGAATCGGAAATAATATATCCCGATTAATAAAGAATTGCACGATTAAAAAATGGAATGATAAACAAAGCCCTAAAAAGATTATCATTTTTCCATCCTGTGCAGAAACTATTTTTTTCTGCTTCTTTTTTTCAGCTTTTATAGCATTCGGTATATCTAATTGTGTTTCATCTTCTTCTTCAATATTTATAATAATAATATCCCTTGCTACAGTTTCCTCATGTGAATTTCTCTTGATTCTGGCATCTTTTATCCTTTCTATTAATCCGCCTCTTCTTAACTTTTCTTCATATTCAGATCGGGTAGATGTTATAGCTTGAGTCAAGGATAGAATTGTAAATATAATTAAAGCAAAATTAAATAATGGAAAAATTGTCTCATTTTCTAAAAAACTGATTAATATCATGGGTATTAAGGAAAATCCATAAAAAAAGGTTAGTGCTTGGACAAAAAAATCATGTGAGAAATATTTATCATAAAATGACTTTTTGTAAACAATCAACATCAATAATAGATTAGCTACCCCATTAAAGATCGATAAGAATAAGTAGTTATAATTAGAGGTCTCGAATGGGCTGGGAGTTAGGAAGAGATATAGAAGATATGCAGAAAAGCCGATTCCTAATCCAACATATCGGATCATTGAGTAGAAAGCTGTAGTTCTTTTCCCTTTTCCCCCTACCATAAGTCTTCCAATCCATGAAGTGTTGAAATTTCTAATAACAATCAGGAAACTTATACAAATCATTCCCATATTTATAATAATAAAAGAATTTAGAACGTCCTTCCAAAAATTATAAAAATAGATTTGGAAAAGGAGAAAGAATATAATATTAAAAATTAGTATAGAAATTAATCTTAAAATGGTGGATTTTATCCTAAATGCCAATATTCCAGAAATAATGAATGCAAATATTGTACTAATTTCAAATATTACGATATTTTTTAACATAAAGGGATTTTGAGTAGGTAATATAGTATTAGCAATCAAAGAAATAGTGACAGATATTAATAAAATTAATGTATAAACAAAATACTTTTTTCCAAAAAGTGTAAATACTCCATTTATAAAATTTCGGCGCACATACCTATCTGTTACTCTATCTGCATATGTGGGACGTTCCATTTTCAATCAAACCTCAAAACAATTTAAAATTGCTTTTGTAGATATCTACATTATTTTGTAGATTTCTACTATTTAAATATTTAGTTTTTAATTCTTTTAACTTTTTTCAATTTAGAGAGAATTATTACAGTTCAATATAAAAGCGTTTGGTTTTTTAAGAAAATGACTAGATTCGATGCATTTTTGGAAATATAATAAGAAATAACTATAAAATAATTTCAATAAATTAGCCATTTTAATTAAAAAATAAAGAAATATGAATTTAAAAAGATTTAAAATAATTTCCGATCGAATTAAATCAATTGATAATTATACGTGATTTAATTAAAATAGGAGCAAATGCTAAAAATGGATTTAAATTTAAAAGGAAAAACCGCGATTGTGACTGGTGGCGCAAGCGGTATTGGAAAACAAACGTGTTTAGATTTTTCCGAGGAAGGAGCCAATGTTGTAATTGCAGATATCAATGAAAATGGAGCTAAAGAAGTCGAGGATATAATAAAGAAAAAAGGTAGAAATGCAATTGCAGTCAAATGTGATGTTTCAAAAACAGAAGAAGTCGAAAACTGCGTAAAAAAATGTATGGATAAATTTGGAAGAGTAGATATTTTAGTTTGTAACGCTGGAATTCTTCGCGATAATATGATTCACAAAATGCCAGAAGAAGACTATGATTTAGTTTTAGATGTGAATTTAAAAGGTTATTGGCGGTTTTGTAAAGCTGTTACGCCAATTATGAAGAAACAGAAATATGGAAGAATAATTATGATAGCCAGTATGGCATATAGAGGTAATCGAGGACAATCTAATTATGCTACTGCGAAGGCTGGTGTAGTTGGCTTATGTAAGACAATAGCTCAAGAATTGGGTTATTTAGGTATCACTTGTAATACTATTGCTCCAGGATTAGTCCATACTGCCCTAACAGATTATTTTGTAAAAGATGATAAATTAAGAGGAAATATCGAAAAGGCATTAATTTTACAAAGACAACCTGATGTAGGTCCAAAATTGGGAACAACTCAAGATATTTCACACGCAATATTGTTTTTTTCCTCGGATGTAAGCAGTTATATAACAGGAGAAGTTTTACAAGTCGCTGCAGGTAGAAAAATGTAAAATTCTAAACATTTATTTTTTTAATAAATAAATTAGTTTCCTATTATATCCAGAATTTTTGATTTAATCTCTTTTACAGCTTGCATAGGTTTTGAATCTGGAATATAATCGATTGGAGCGACACCTTTTAAATCTGCCTCAACAAGTTTTCTATCCAGCGGCATAATGCCAAGCAACTCCAAACCCATATCCGAAGAAGCCTCTTTAACGAACTTTTCTTCTTCAGAACTCCCAATTTTATTTGCAACTACATAGATTTTTTTAACTCCTAAATCATTCCCTAATTTCTGAATTTTTTTGGCTAATTGAAAAGATCTGGAACCTGGTTCCACAACGATAAGCATAATATCGACATTTTGAGCAACCCCCCTTCCTAAATGCTCAATTCCAGCTTCCATATCAATAATAACAACATCATTAGGGTTTAATACGAAATGGAAAAGTAAAGCACGAATAAAAGCATTACTCGGGCATAAACAACCAGTACCTGCTTTATCAATTGTTCCAATTTTAATTAATTTTAATCCATCTGGTCCTGTAATACTGAATTTCTCTGGTATATCGGAAACTTTTGGATTTACTTTAAATATTCCACCAGGTTTTCCAGCTCTTTCTTCTATCAGTTTGCTTTGTTCACTAATAGGTTCGATCTTTTCAAACTCCTCTTTTGATATACCTAATGCAGAGAAGAGATTTAAAGCTGGATCTGTATCAACTGCAAGAACATTATATTTTTTATCTTTTGCAAATAAACGGGCTAATGTTCCAGCTAAAGTAGTTTTACCAACACCGCCCTTGCCAGCTACGCTGATTTTAATTCCCATAATAAACATCTCAAATAATATTAAACATCATATAACAAAGATACTTTAACTTAATATTATTAAAATTAATTTTCCAAATTAACAACACATATTTTTATAAAAAAAATTGCCTATCCAATATAAGCGCTAATGAAAAATATAATCGAGTTAATAGAGATGTCAGCTAGTATTTATAATAAATTAAGAGAATTTTTGGACACTTTTCCAATAGGATTCCCTAAGACTTCATCAGGGGTTGAAATTGAGATACTTAAAAAACTTTTTACTGAAGATGAAGCTAAGATTGTGGTTCACTTAACCCCTATTCCAGATACTGTCAAAACGATTGTAAGAAAAATATCAAGAAGATTAAATATGGAAAAAAAAATAATAGAGGATAAACTCGAATCAATGTCAAAAAAGGGACTTATTTTCAGAGTTCGACGAGAAGGAAAAACTTATTATAATGCAGCACCTTTTATGATTGGTTTATATGAATATTCAGTAATTAAAATTGACAAAGAGCTTGCAAAACTCTATAAGAAATATTATGAGGAGGCTAGTCTAAGGGAAATAGGAGCAAGCAATGTTCCAGGATTTAAAGTTCTACCTGTTGATGAAACGATAGAATCAGGAACTGTACTCTTTCCATATCATAAATTAAAGGAAAGTATTAAAAAAGCTAGAAAAATTGCTGTAGCTGATTGTGTTTGCCGTAAAGAGACTAAATTAACTGGTGATGGATGTGATTATCCCATGGAAACTTGTCTGAGTTTCGGAGCAGCGGCAGAGTATTATATTGAAAACGAATGGGGTAGAGAAATTAGTGCAGAGGAGGCAATAAAAATAATAGAGGAGACTGACAAAGCTGGACTGGTTCATGCCGGTGCTAACTCAAAACATTTATCTAATATTTGTAATTGCTGCCCCTGTTGTTGTGTATTAATGAAAGGGATAACAAAAAAAGGTCATAATAAACACAAATTTTTTAATGCTTTGTTCGAATCAGTCATCCAACAAGAAAAATGTGTCGGTTGTGGATTATGTGTAGATAGATGTCCTGTGAGAGCAATAACATTAGAAGAAAATGCTGTAGTAGATAGGGAGAAATGTCTTGGATGTGGTTTATGTGCAGCTGATTGTTCCGAAGACGCAATAACCTTACAATTAAGACCGGACCGAGAGGAACCATTCGAAAGAGTACTTGAGTTAGGTTTTGCAATTTTAGAAGGTAAAAAGAAAACTTTAAATTAATTTTAACGCTTGAATAAACGTTTCTTTTTCCCTCTAATCCTTACATTAAAATAATATGATTTATAACTTCAAAATTTTGTCAAATTGAAATGAAAGCTCATCTGAAATGGGTCCTAACGCAGAATTCTCATCTACAATAAAACCATAAAGAAAAGGACTCTTAGTTATTTCGCATAATATTGCAGGTGTTCCTTGTTTATCCAATGTCATCGTCCATCTGGCTCCTTCAGCACCCACAATTTCTTCTTCATGAGATTGTATCTTTCTCAGGAGAAATTCAATTTCGTCTTTTTTTAGCCCTTTAGAGTGATGCCATAGAATGTCCCCATCTTCTGTTCGTAGAAAAATGCTCCTAACGTCATACTCTATAATAAACGTTTCTCCAATTTCCTCTAAATCCATGAGCTTTTGCATTATTACATCTTTTTCTTTATAATTCATTAGTATTTTTCTAATTTCTGATGCATCATTTTCGTCAATTTCGTCCATTTCAGAGGTTGAGGGACTATAATTCTTTAAAATGTTTTCATATATATAGTTAATTTTAATCTTAAGTTGATTTCTGAAATGAAAACTATCTAAAAAGAGTATTATGTCAAAATCTCCAATTTCTTCAAAAAGGATTTCAAAATTTTCCCGATCTGTTTTTTTAACCGGTTTAAAGAGTATTTTCTGAGCTTCCCAATTAAATTGTGTTGCAAAATTTGTTAATGCATTTAAAAATCCAGCAACAAGGACCGTAGAACCAGTAATTGGGCTCATTTGCTCAGTCCAAAAATCACGATACAAAGGAATTCCACCCTTGCTCATAACCAAAATACCAAGGATCATATTTTATTTGCACCAACAGATTTTAAATTATTATTCTAGGCGCGAGATTGGTAATTTCGGAAAAATTTTACTAGAATTTTGTAAATTTTATTTGAATTATTAATACTTATTTCATAAATTCTTTATTCTATTTAAATTCATTTTTGTAATCTCAATTAAAAGTTTTGAAGTTTAAAAATTTCGCAATATTAAATTAAATAAATTTTTTTATAATCTGAAATACCTCAAGTGCTCCATTAATTGCAATTTCATTACTTATAGATTTTTTACTTAATTCATAGGTTAAATTGACCAAATTTTCAAATTCTCCATTTAATAATGCCTTTGGCGTATAGTATTTTCCTTTTCCAAACATCTCTATACCTTTTGCAAGCCCTATATCTTCAAGAAAATCTTTTCTCGTAGTATAGATGAGAGGCTTCTTATAAGCGACACATTCACTAACTGTTCCATAACCCACTTTTCCAATAACCAGATCACTTGCAGCTACATAATCTTGGGATTCTTGGTCTTCCTCTAGGATGAATCTAAAATATTCTCTTTTAGGAATATATTTTTTTAAAAATTTCGAAAAAAAAATCTTCAATTCTTTATGTTTGGTATTTAAAATATCAAATTTTTTAATTAATTCATCGGTAGTAAATGTATAATCAGTTAATCCATAAAATATTAATAAAACATCCTCTTCCAAATTAAAAACCGATCTAATTTCGGTTTTATCCCTGGTTAATTCCCTAACAACAAGAGAAACATTTAATTTTTTCTTGAAAAATTTCATATCAATGGAAAATGGAAGTCTTAATAATAAATCCGCTTTTTCATAGGATTCTCTTAAAATTTCCAAATTTTCATATAAATCGTGCGATTTTTTCTGATTAATTATGTGTTTGAATATGGTATACCAATCAAAATTCGAAATTGCAATAGAAGGAATCTTTAATTTATCAGCTACATCAAATGGGAATGGACAAATATCACAAATTATTAGATCGATATTGTTTTTTTTACAAAATTCTAATTCTTTTTCAATATATTTTTCTTGTTTTTTAATTCCATCTCTAAATATATCTATACTTTTTTCTATATCCACTTGGAGCAGTTCTTTGTAACGAACTCCAAAAAGAGTATCAGACTCATGGAATTTTATAGAATTAGAGTGAAAACATCCATTTAAATAATTCTTAGGCAATTTGCTACAAATATAAATTTGTAACTTTGGATCCTTTAATAGCTCACGAATGATAGCTATGCTTCTTGTAGCGTGCCCAAGACCATGAGTTGTTATATAGTATGCAATGTTTTTCAATATTAATCATTCACAAAAAGAGACAGAAAAAGAATTTTATTTAATATAATTTTGTAGGAAGTTCTTTTGTTTTTTCGTTTAAGTCTTGGACCATTTTGTCCATTTTATCTAAAAATTGTTGTGAACGTGAATCAAATGACTTCAAAACCTCTATATTAGTTTCAAAAAACTTAAGTTGTTTTATTAAATCATTGATATTTATCTCGTTGAAGATTTCCAAGAATTTTTTTACAAAAGTTAGTTGTTGCAAGTATGCAGTGTAAGCTTGAGACATGAAAATCTTAAAGCACATTAAATCTTCACAATTGCTTGCTACATTTAGACAACCAATAAAATGTTGATGTAAGATGTTAGAATTGACTCTCAATTCAAGCATTTTCAACGTAGTTTGAAAGAAATTATTCATATCGTCTTCGCTTTTTCTCATTTCGTCCTCTTTATCTTTTAAATTATTAATAATGCTTTCGAGGTCATAATTGGCTGATTCTAGATCAACAAGAGGAAGTTCCCTTAGAACTTTGGTATAATTATCTACTAATTCTTTTAATTCACTTCTCACTTTCTCAAGATCCTTTTCTGCTTCTGCCATTTTATTACAACGCCTTCCCCGTTGCTCATTTCATGTCTTTTTTAATACTTAATTTGATATTATGTATTTTTTTCTAGAATTATATTGTTCCTTCATTTATTAAATTTTAGTTATTTAGGAAAAAAGATGTTTTTGAATATTTTGATAGAGGATACAGATCTGATATTTGTCTGTTATCTAACATATAATCAAGAATCTTATGATCCCAAATCTTGTCCTAATACTTTTTTATTTTACTTTTAGACCTGAAGAGACTTCTTTATCAGTTGTTAAAAGAATTGGCTTACCATTTAAATCTGCAGCTAATAACATTCCCTTAGATTCAATTCCATGTATCTTTTTAGGTTCAAGATTTGTAATTACAATTATTATTTTGTTATGTAGATCTTCCATTTTATAGTGTTTACCTATTCCTGCAACAATTTTTTGTTCTTTTTCCCCAATTTGAATCTTTAATAATAGTAAATTTTTAGAATTTGGAATTCTTTTTACCTCTTTTATCTTTGCTGTGCGAATATCCAATTTTTTAAATTCATCAAGGGTTATTTGCTTTAAAATTAGCGAATGTTCAATTTTTTTTGGTGTTTTCTCACTCCTGATGGATTCAAGTTTTGCATTCAATTCTCTTACTTTAACTTTATAGAAGAGAGGTTCTGGTTGGGGTATTGTATGTCCTGATGAAATCAACAATTCAGATGCTTCATTCCATGCTATTTTCGTAATATCACCTTGAATTCCCAACAAATCCCAGATTTTTTGGCAAGAATTTGGAATAAAAGGAGAAAACAAAATTGCAAGAGAGCGAACCAATTGAATACATAGATTTAACGTCGTTGCTGTAGCAATTTTATCTGTTTTGATTTGATGCCATGGTTCTTTAATGCTTAAGTAATTATTT
>JABXJV010000062.1 GCA_013375355.1 Candidatus Helarchaeota archaeon | reverse complement strand
TATTAATATATCGAAACAATAAAAATTCTCAAAAAAATTTTTTATTTTGAAGTGTTATATTTTTAGCCTCATTAGCATATCCACTTATAAAGCGCCCCTTTTCTTGCTAAGATTTAAACAAACTTTAAAATTTAGATATTAATAATCAAGTTTTATTTAATAAGTAATATCGCCAAAATAAACAGTTGCGTTCCCGTCCTCACAATCAACCGTAATTTTCCAATAAAACAGAGACCTTTTATCACCGAATCTTTTAAGGAATGCTTATTTTTTGACTTTCTCTTGCGTAAACTTCCCACATTCATAATAATTTTTAATTATCTTTGGAACTGCGCCAAGCTTAAAAATGGTCAAAACACCATCTGGCAAAAAAACAAAACTCAAATAAAAAATAACTTTAATATATATGAAAAAAAACTTGACAATTAATAATAAATTTTCTATATATGAACTGAGTGTCACATTTTTCGACCGACCCTCGCTTCACTTTTACTCTGCCCTTTATAAATTAAGAAAAAATATAACTAAATATTATATTAATAATTACTTATTAAGATTATTCATTACAGGAGGTTAATATGAATGATATGTTAAAAAAGCATCCAGTTCTTGTAAGGCAACGTCAAAAAATAGGAAAAATACGAAAAGAAATTGCTTCATTTCCATACGAATTGGCAAAATTAAAGCTACAAGAGATTGATATGAGGATTGAAGCGATGAAGCCAAGAAATATAGGAAGACCAGGAACTGGCTTGGTTCAAAAAAGGATAAGACAAATAAAAGAGCGGGTAAAGTTTTTGAATGAGCGACTACCTATTGAGGAAAACGTATTGAAGGGTCACGAAGAAACGATTAAAAAGCATATGAAATATGATATTCCACAGGGACTAAAATTATTTGAGAAGAAATTGCAGGTTGCTAAAGAACTTTTTAAATATGTTCAACGAGTGAAAAGTTTAACGAAAGAATTAGAGAAAACTCAAATGGATTTGCACTATATAACTCAGGAAACAGGAATTTCTTATGAACCAAATTTAGGCAACTACATATGGTCTTTATTACCTGATGTATCCGATTATGACAAAGATTCTCTTAAAGAAATGGAACAAAGATTAGAGCAAATGAAGAAAGACATCACTAAGTTTTATCCTAACAAAAGTAAAATAAACGTAATTTTAGAAATTATTGATATTAGATGAGTATATTGACAGGAGATTTCAACAATAGATTTTATTTTATTCAGCACCAGGAAGCAAGCCGATTGCTGAAATGGAGATGGAGTAGTTCCTCAGCGAGAGTAGTTCTTTATAATATTCATTGCGGTCTCCTTAGCTGATTATATTTCTTGGATGAATTAATTTTTTTATTAATTTTTCTTGACTACATTAAAGATATATTTGACTACATAACCAACTACATAATCAATATATAAAATCTTTTAAATCTAAAAAAGTAAAAAATATTTTTTAATCTTTTTGCTATTATTTTGCTATAGAATATATACAAAAATATCCTAAAATTTACATAAATATCCAAAATTAATAAGAAGGCTGAAAGGTTGTTAAATAGCAGGTTTTCATTGATTTTAAATAGTCGGGGCGACTGGATTTGTCCGCCAAAGGCGGATCCCCGCCTTCGGCGGAAACCAGCGATCCCCAGTCTGGTGCGCTAACCAAGCTGCGCCACGCCCCGAAATAATACTTAATCAAATTTTATCATTCTGATAAAATGCTTATTAAATTCTCAATCTTTTCTTTGAGTTCCTTGATTACCTTCTTTCTCTTTTCTGTATCAAACGCTATATAAATCTGCCCACTATCAAATTTTTCATTATCATCTTTCAATTTCTGCCTTGCCCCTTCAATCGTATATTTCCGATTATACAGAAGGTCTATTATTATCTTTATCAATTTT
>JABXJV010000589.1 GCA_013375355.1 Candidatus Helarchaeota archaeon | reverse complement strand
TTATTTTGCCTTTCCCAGTTGGGATTAAACGCTGTATTTCATCAATATTAATTTGTTTTATCTTATTTCGGAGTTTTGAATCTTTAACATTTGATAACCAATACGACATAATTTCTTTTGCTAGAATGGAACTTTTTAAATCTCCTGGACAAATTTCTACCGGAAAGAGTATATCTTTTTGTTCTATATCTGGAGAAATTACGGGATATGTATATTCATCTTCGATTTTAAACCCAATTCTAATTGTTGCAGGGATAGATTTCAAAATATTTTTTTTACCTTTGATTATAAATGATCCTTTTTTCCGATATTCTCCTGATGGGGGAGTAAAAGTTACTTGAGATCCCTGAACCCAAAATACATCAGCCTGGCTATACCCTGCTTTCCAAGCACCAGAATAAGAAATTGCTAATTGGGCTCCCTCTAAAATGCTCTGTTCTGGAAGATCTTTTCCTTCGGTTTGAATTATTACTGCAGGTGCTCCAGCAAAACTAGCATGAATAAATATATCGTTATCATTCATATATTTCTTGACAATAATTTCATTTGTTTTGACATCTTTTCCTCCTAAAATTAAAAATCCATCTGATGATTTTAACCAACGAAACTTTTCAAACCATTTTGGAGCTCGCTTTTTTCTTGGTTTGTCTATAATTGGTTTCTCTATTGAGTCTTCTAATTTTGCAGTTTCTAATTTTTTTAAGGTATTTTGAATTGCTTTTTCTGCTCCAACCTTTTTCTTTAACATTTTTTTCGATTTTTGATAAAAATTATTTGCAATTTTTGTTGGAGAATCCGTGAAATCTATTTGAAATTGGGTATCTCCAAATTTTAATTCGACTAATGCTTTTTTAGGAATTATTTTAGTCATGATTTTTGCATAACTATCCTCTTCTTTTTTATCTTTCTCGAGTTTTGAAATTATTTCATTCCAAGAGATATTGTTTTTACGAGAAGAATTAACAAAATCAACCAATTGTTGAATTAAGCCAAGATTTTGATAAATTAAATCGCCGTATTCTTTAAATTTTTCTCCTTTTCTAATCAAAGCTTGAAGTTGTTTTTTTTGGTCATTTAAAATTCTTTCAAGTCTTGTAATTTTTGCCTTTGACTCTGAAATTTGTTCTAGAATTTGCTTCTTTTCAATAGTTTCTTCTTGAAGGCTATAAAACTCATCAACTGCTTCATTAATGGTCCTGAATTGCTTCTTTTTCAAGTCTTGAAAAATTTGTAAGTCAATTGGTGAGATTGCGTAAAATTCTGAATTTTTATAAATGATTTGGGGATTAAATTGTTTTTCTTTAAATGGGCGCAATAAATTCTTTATTTCTTTAAAGATCTCTTCACTTTTTTCAAGTATCGAATTTGATGGAGCTTGAGGGTCCACATTCGCTCTAATGCAAATCTCCTGAGCATAATTAGGACCAATATTTAAATTACTGACCAAAGTGGGGATAATTCTTTTTTTTGAATTTTGAAGTGTATTTTGAAAATCTTCTAAAGTAATATTCATAATATTTTGACCAGATGTTGTTGGAAGTAAGAATATTCTGTTTGGGATAATTCGGCGATCACGCATAGTTTTATAACGTAAGGCTGAAATTAGAATATTATTTTCATCAGTTAAAATAACATTACCTTTATCAAAAAACTCAAAGATTATTTTACAAGTTATTATTGATTTTAATGAATCATTTTCTTTTTCTGATTGAATATATCCTAATTCTAAAACTATAACTCGATCAAAATTATGTTGATAAAAATCCAAAACACGCAAATTCTTCGTGCTTTTTCTTAATTTTACACAAAAGTTCGGGGGTATCTTTGGTTTACCCCTTTCATATTCAGTGATATGGATTCGATTTGGAGTCTCCACTAATAAATTTATTGTCCCAGTTTTTGTTTTAAATTTAAGAATAAATATACTTTCTATTTGGTATATTTTTTGAATTCTACCTTCGATAATTTTAGGTTTTATTTCTGAAACAATAGCTAAAATATCAAAGTTCGACATGGAATATTTCAAAGGTTACCCTCGTTATAATAACACATTCTTTTCATAATATCTTTTCATAATATCAATGGTAATTCTAAAATTTTTTTATTTTGAAATAGGACAATTTTTATTTACATTAATTTTAAAATAAATGCAAGGGTTTTTGTAATGAATCATGGTAAATTAAAAACAAAAATCGATGAAATGAGTCTCAAAGGCAAAATTTACGTATCAAAAATTATTTTGGCCGCAATTGCAACATTAGGTTGTTTTATCTTAACACTTACTCAAATAGAACATTCCCAAGCTTGGGGTGTGGGATTTGGTTGGAGTTTGGTAGTAATACATTTTTTAGTTGTATGGAAAGTAGTAAAAATTGACTTAAATGAAATTGGAGGAAAGGGAAAGATTCTTACAGAAGGCTTTGGAACTTATGTTTTTATTTGGTTATTACTTTGGACGACTGTACATACCATATGGTGGATTTCAGTATATGGTATCCCGATTTTTTATCCTTAATTATTAAATATCATGTATAAACCCAAACTTACACTTTTCGCTCATAATTTCTAATATTTGATTTGAAGTAATAATTTGATAATTTCGAATTTCTCAAAAATTTTTCAAGAAATTGTTAAATCTTCAAATATAGTTAAAAATATTTAATACATAAAAAAAATAAACTTATTATAAGTGGTAAAAAATCAGATGAAGATTAATGAAGAAACAAGATAGCTCAACTAAGGGAGAATTAGACGAATTAGATAATAAAATTTTAGAATTTTTACAAGATGATTCAAGGATGCCTTTTACAAATATTGCCAAAAAACTTAATGTACCTGATACGACAGTACATTTTCGGGTACGAAAATTAAGAGAGTTGGGCATAATCAAAAAATTCTCTATAATAATACCCCCAGAGACTTTAGGCTTTCATATTATTGCATGGATTACTCTAAAAGTCGGTGGGCATATCGTTGAAGATATTTCAATCAAGAGGTTAAATGAATTGACTGAATACTTATCGAAAATGAAAAATGTTAAGTTTCTAGCCAATACATCAGATAATAATATATGTGCTCTTATACTAACAAGAAATGAAGCAGAATTGGATCAAATTATAACCGAACTTAACCATAATCCTGATATTGGCGAGTTATCTGTTTCAAGAATTAATAAAATTGTAAAAGGTGAAGGTTTTACTAGTTTATAATATCATATGAGGGTGAATCTGTGGCTGATGAGAGAGTTAAAACTGGAGTTCCAGGTCTTGATGAAATTTTACATGGTGGTTTAATTAAAGGACACAATATATTAGTAACCGGGTGTGCAGGGACTGGAAAAACAATTTTGTGTACACAATTTCTTTATCAAGGTGCAAAATTATTTGATGAACCTGGAATTTTAGTAACTTTGGAAGAAATGCCTAACGAATTGCGAAAGGAAGCTTCCTTGTTTAAATGGGATTTAACGGTTTTAGAAGAACAAAAAAAATTCGCTATAATTGATGCTGCATCAAGTAAAGCTGGTCTTCCTACTGGTGAAAAATTTGCTCTACGAAGAGGTTTTGATGTTAATACATTAGCACAAGAGATATATCGTACAACTAAAGAAATAGGCGCTAAAAGAGTTGTAATTGACTCAATTGCAGGTTTAGGCATGCAATTTGAGGGTACTATAAACATAAGAACGGCAATATTTCGTTTAAGTGCTTTATTACGAGAAATAAACTGTACATCACTTATGACTTCTGAAGTACCTGCAGGAGACGTTTTTACCAGATATGGTGTCGAAGAATTTATAGCTCAAGGTGTAATTCTCCTATATCTCGAGGAAGAAGCAGGAGAGTTAAAACGCAGTCTAGTAGTAAGAAAAATGAGGGGGACTTCTCATTCATTGAAGCGCTATCCATTTGAAATTAATGACGACAAAGGGATAGTTGTAATGCTTTAATATTTTTTTCTTTTATATTCCTTTAATATTTCTCTAATTTTGATATTTTTTTTAAAGAAATACAGAAAATTTAATGAAATTACTTCGCTTCGTCTTCAGGCTCTTCCCAGCCCAATACTTTTAACGCTTCAAGTACAGCATCTTTATCGCTTATTTTGAAAAGATCATCATCACTTGCTTCGGCAGCTGTAAAGGGTTTTGTTGGTGGGGGTGCAACAGGTGGAGTAAGTTGGGGTTGAACTGGTTTTGGGCTCAAAGCTGTTTTTAAAGCCTCAGAATCTATTTCTACACTACCTGAAGTTGGTTGAGCGGTGGTTGGAGCTTCTTGTCCCTCCAATGATTGTAATGCATCAAATAAAGCCCTTTTATCAAAACTTTCTTCTACATCTGAAATAGTAGCTGGTGCTGGGATTGATTCAGCAGAAACTGGAGCAGGAAGTTGATCAATAGTAACTGGTTCTGGAACCTCTTCTGGGCGTATTGTAGTTGGAGGTGTAATCTCAGATAAGGTAACTGTTGGGGTAGGTTTAGCAACAACTGGTGCTGCTGGTTCAACAGGAACTTTCACAATAGCTGCTTCATACCCTAAAGTATTTGCTACTTTATTACTAAAACGATGCAATAAGGCTAAATAATAACCCATTCTGCTCATTTTTTTACAAGAGCCTACTACCATGTGTCTGGGTCCAGCTTGTGTAAGTATAGTATAGCCATCTTCACCTCGGACTATAATCTCTTTAAGACCACCATGTTTAAGTTGACGTAGACTAGTCTCTCCTAAATTTACAAGTGCAGCAGAAGCTGCTGAATAAACATCAGCATCAACATCTGCGCTAACTGCACAAGCTATACGTAGACCTTCTTTAGTAACTACTGCACACGCTTCTAATTCAGTTCTAGCTTCCAATTTATTTAATAAATTAGTTAAGGTATCTTTCTGTTCTTCTGTAATCTCTGACAATTTTTAACCTTCTTCAAAAACCTTTTTTTAGAATTAAAATCATCAATTTCCAAATAATTATTAATTTTAATAGAATTTTGCCTTAATTATATATGGTTTCTAATTATTGATATATTTTATTTCATTAATTTGGGTTTATTAATCAAGGTCATTATAAGAAATTTCTTAATTTAATGTATAAAATATAAAAATTCATAAAGATTTTATAAAAAAATTTAAAGAATAACTATTTTAAATAAATTTTGATATTCTAAAATCAATAAGGATGTTTTAAAATGATAAACGAGAAATTAATCTGTTTAAATTGTAAAAAAGAAGTTCCTATTAATGCTTCATATTGCCCACATTGTGGTTTAAAATTAAAAATGTCTATTAAAGCTAAGGATTTAACAAGAATTTGTAGAAAATGTGGAACTAATATTGTAACATTAAAATTATCATATTGTCCGATATGTTCAACTAATTTAGAAAGCCCTCGAGTTCAAAAAAAATAGGTTTAAAAATTTTCATTAATTTTGAGTGCTTTATTTCATTTTTAAATTATTATAGACCAGGTTAAATGGATTAACTATGTAATAAATAGACTAAAATATCATGCTAATACTCAAAAAATTACGAGAAATAACTCATTCTAAATTTTTAATTTGTATCTTCCTAAAGTAAATATGAAATATTAGGTCTTACAGAGATTTTGCTCTTTCTTCCACTTCAGTAGCTTTATCATTAAGGCCAGCCTTTCTATACCACTCTGCTGCACTTAATAAAAGTCTCTTCGCTATTTCTGGCTCACGACTCTTTATATGACTCTCAGCAAGTTCAATATGGTATTTAGCTTTCCTTTCTGCATATTCAATTAATTGATCACTTGCTTTAGGCACTTTCATCCCTCAAATTTCTTTATCTTTAGTAATTTTTAGTATCTAATAAAAAAATGAAATTTATGTATATTAATGTTTTTTGAATTTTAAAAATAGAATAGAAAATTCTGAATATTTAAGTTAATTTGGGAATATTTCAGGTCAAAATTAGGAAAAATTATTTTTGGAATTTAATCTTATATGCTTCGACTTGTGCACCAGATAAAACTTCAGTTGATCCTTTAAGTAATTCAACAGCCATAATTCGGCCTTCATTAACAATCATTCGAGCAGTATAATCTTTAGCAAGAAAATCACCTTCTGGTAAATCAGAGAAAATCTCCCATTTACGTTCAATCTTTTCTTGACCAAGAAAAGTTTTCTTACTTTCTACCATACTGAAAACGTATGGACCAATTACCACAATCTCCCTCTCATAATTTTGTGGAACTGATTTCTGATCAATAATAGCAATAATTTGCTTAACACTATCTTCTACTGGAAGGGATTGAATCGAGGTACTGACTGTTGCTGGTGCTACTGGTTGAGTTGTAGGTGCGGGTTCAATAGTAGGTTGAGGTTGGACAATCGTGGGTTGGGGTTGAGGCTGAGGTGGTTGTATGGGTTGAGCTGGTTGAATAATTGTTGGTTGAGAAACTGGTTGTGGTGGAGGAGAAACCGTTGGTTGTGGAGTTAAAGTCGGTTGTGGGGCTGCTGGTTGCTCTGTAGGAATAAATTCCTCAATTTCGGGAGTAATAGGAACTGGACCGCCTATTATATTAATAAATTCAGTTGGTTCTGAACCTTGATCAATAGAATCCACCTTATATGTTAAACCTAATTGCCCACGCAAGTCTTGGCTTTTGCGTGCTGCAATAAACTTCCGACGAACCCTTGCATTTTCTCCTTTCCAAATATATATTTTCTTTTTTATCTCATCAACAACTAGAACTACCAAATCGGATTTTAACAAAACGTTAATTGGTCCAGAAATTGGTACTTGTTCTAAATCACCTTCATCTAAAACATTATGTAGTTGAACACTCATAATACACGCCACATTTTGTAATAAGACATAAAATGAAATGTAAATTTTTTCTAATTTGATTTATTAATAATTAAATAATTTAATAAATTCTATACATAAAGTAAAACATTTTAACTAATTATTATAATTTTCGTCTATTGAAACTAAAAACAAAAAGGAAATTAATTAAATTAAACATTTTTTTGTGAATTTTTTATTTTAATATAAAAAATTTTGAAGATATTTTTTATAATTTGAATTTAATTTCATTTCTTGTTAAGTTATATTATATATTATATTTTCATTGCTTTAGGAATTAGTTCAAGTAAATCTGTCGCCATTATATGGTTGCCAAAATATTTTTCAGAGGCTAATTCCCCGGCTTTTCCATTGATGAATGCAGCTGCAACAGCAGAATCAAATGTATTCAATTTTTGCCCTATTAAACATGCAGTAATACCTGTTAACACATCCCCAGTTCCTCCTACAGTCATCGCTGGACATCCTGTTATATTAATTTTAAATTTTTTTCCATCTGAAATAATATCCTCATGACCCTTAAGTAAGATTGTAACTCCCATTTTTTTTGCTGAATCAATGACATTTTGGATTTTAACTGGGAGAACCATATTTGTTAAATCAATTCCGGTTAATTTTTTGAATTCCCCTTCATGCGGAGTTAAAACAATTTGTGATTTTGATAAAATTTTCAAGTCAAGTGCGATTGCCTTTAAGGCATCTGCATCTATAACTAATGGGATATTTTCCTTTTGAATTTTCTTAATAACTTCTACCACAGTTTTTAACGTTGAATCTTCATCTCCTAAACCTGGTCCAATTGCGACTGATGTCGCCCAAGGTAATAATTTTTCTATATTAGGTATAGCTTCTTCAGATAAAATATCTCCTGGTAAATCTCTTACTATTAAATTTGGCGAATAACTTCTTAAATTAGGTGCAACTTTTTCAGGTGTGGCGATAATTACTAGATCTGCACCAGTTCTATATGCTGCTAGACCTACTAAAGCTGGTGCTCCGGTATAAAATTTTCCTCCACCTATTACTAATACTTTACCGAAATCTCCTTTGTGACTATGAGGATCTCTTGATCTACCTAAAAATTTTACATCTCCTGTTCCAACTAGGAATTCAGCCTCAGGAGGAATACCAATTTCTGAGATTACTAATTTACCTACATATTTTTCATTATTTTTCAGACCAATCTTCAACTTATGGAAAGTTATAGTTAAATTCGCCTCAACTGCTTTATCATGGATATTTCCATCTAAAGGATCTAAACCAGAAGGAATATCAATTGCCACCTTAAGACCTTTGAATTCATTAATAAGGTCAATTGCTGTAGATACTGGTTCACGTAATTTTTCCCTAATTCCAGTTCCTAATAAACCATCAATTAGAATATCTGCTGATAAAATATTTTCTTTTAAAGAATCTAATTGATTGGAATTAATAATTTCAAACTTAGATACTGAATATTTCATTTTTCCTAAGGCATTCCAATTCTTTTTAGAAATTTCTGTTCTGATTTGTGAACTATGTCCTATTAATAAAACATTAATTTTTGGTTTAAAATGCGAAAGATGACGTGCTGTAACAAATGCATCACCACCATTATTTCCCGTTCCCGCAAAAATAAAAATAGTTTTATCGCTAATATCTGAAATCTCTCTTATAATTTCTTGAGAAACTGCTTTACCAGCATTTTCCATTAATAATTCTGTTGAAATACCTAAATAGGAGCAATTTTCATCAATTACTGCCATTTGTTTAGGTGTTATCTCCTTAATTTCATATTTTTTAAATAATGGTAGCATTGGAGAATTTTGCAAAATATTCATCCCCTAATAATTATTAAAAAACTGAAGGTGCCTTTTTACGTCTAGATTTTTCTGAATCTGATTCCTCTTCTTTTTTCTTAGTAGGTGTTTCTGGAACTAATTTTTTCTTTTCTACTTCTTTAATCTTTCTTACTCTATTTAGAATTAGAACCAAAATTATTATTATTGAGATAGATGGGAGAACATAAAGTAATAAAATATTAGGAATGGACATAATTACCGTTGTCATATAAATCCTTGAATATTTCAATTCCATTCCATTATCTGAGATTAGATATACTTGGATCTGGAGATATTTTAGACCTATATCCCAGGGTAATGTTCTAAATAGACAAGGAACTGCGAAAGTTTTAGAAGCAAATGCATCAATATGTGAACTTATGAACATAGGTTGAAACCCATCAGTACCTAAAACACCAACTAAAATACGAACTGGTGTAGATCGGTAATTTTCAATTTCTACTGTTAGTAAAGTAGTTTGATCTTGATAAAGCTTGAAAGGAGTCACTATTGAACCAACTTCTAAATCAGGTGTGACTCTAATTGTGAAATAATAATCTAGTGAGTAATTAACCCAAGAAACTTTAATTTTCCCTGAATATTGACCATAGGGAATTAAATCTTTAACGGAAAGTGGAATATAAAAATAAGATTCGGCATTTTGAGATAAAGTTTCATTCATTTGGACATAATTTAAAGCCTCAGGCAGAAATACCTCTAATGTAAAATTTAAATCCACCAAAAATTTCTGATTTTTTACTTTTATAATTGCATAACGAAGATCTCCTTCAGCAATTTGGGTTGGAATTCCCATTCTTTCGGGATACGTAGAATTTTTTACAGGGACTAAACGAGTTTCGTTGTTTATATATTTTTGTTGGAAAATTAAATTGACTATTAAATTATAAGATCTATCGGGAATCGTTCTCTCATCAACTTTTACTAACACAATTAGTTTTGAATATCCTACATTCATTGTATAATTTGTAAAAGTTGAATTCTCTATAAAAACATCTCCATGTGCAATAATTGTTACGTTTTTCGGATCGTTACCATCATTTTTTAAAGTAAGATTACATTGAAACAAGTCACCTTGAGCTGTAAAGTCGGTTAGATTCTTAACTGATACTATATAAATTCCAAGACCAACCTGGATATACATTTTTGTTACTGCTCTAGCGTACCAGATTTTAGGATCAGTATTTGAAGGCCCTCTTTCCGCAATAATTGTTACATTATAAATTCCAATTGCTTCATCTACATCTCTAGTAGGTCCAAATGATATCGTTGCTATTCCATTTTTTGTAGTTATTATAGTTCGATTAACGTAAAGAGATCCATCAGGATTTAATATCTCAAAATTTACTTTTGCATCTGGGATTGGAGTAACTGGCTGCCCTAAAATAGAATCAACACTCCCATATGACACATTGATCGTGATTCTATCGTCTCCTATAATAAATTCTTTCCAACGGTAATGATTGCCTTCATAAATTTCATAATCTGGCAATATTTTCTTATTTTTTATAGCAATAGGTGATGTAACAAAAACATCAAGTAAATCATGATCAAGCGAAGTCTCTAATCTTTCTACACGGTAAATATTCCATAATGCAGGACTGGAAGTATTAATTCCAAAAATACAAATGATAATGTTTTCTGCAGTTGAAATATTTATAAACTCACCAATATATAAATTATTACCACTAGAGTTAAAACTAGCGTTAACTCTATAAATAAATGTCTGGTAAGTTATACCTTCTACTGTATCGAGACCGATTATATTCAATGTGACATTTGCATCGGCAATATTATCTGTAAGATTATATTTTAAAGATAAAGTCACATTCATAATTTCTCCATTAGGAGGATCTGTACCAGGAATGAAATCTGTGTCATCAGTTAACCAAGGTGTAGTAGTATCATTCCAATAAGTTGAATTAATTAAATTAAAGAATTTAACTAAACATTTAATTAATAGAGCATTTGAATCAAGTATAGAGTACGAAAATTGTGGTCTGATAAAATTTGTTTTATTAGCATTATCTCTATATCCTAAGAAGTATATTATTTCATCTTTGAACTGAAAATTGATATAGAATGAATTGATATAATTCATAATCTTTTCTGCTTGGTAATATATTGTAGAATTTTGAGTAATTTTATAAAGTTCAATAAAAGCTAATAGTGCCCAAGCATTTGATAAGGAATATTTTATTATTTGTTCATCTGGATGAAATGAAGACCAATTTGCTAAAGCATTTATATAAAAACCTGTATCATTAGAATCCCAGAGGTATTTGAACATTAAATTTGCGAGAAGTTTAGATTGATTCAGAAAAGCTGTATCATTTGTAATTTCATAAAATTTTAATAGACTAAGAAGTCCGAGAGCATTGGTTTGAGTATCCTTATAACTAAATGTAAGATTCCAAGCTCCTTCTACAAGTTCGACTAATGTTAAATATCCTCCTTCATGTGATGCATTCGTATCCCAGATTTCCTTGGTTGAATTTATTAAATAAAATGTTTCATTTGCCATTTTAAACGCATTTTGTGTTATATTCAAATTAATTAAATTAGTTTGATTTATTTGTAAGGCAGCTAAAATCGCAAGAAAATTACCAGCTATATCCCTTGTCTGATTCGTATCTGATTTGTTAGTAGGCATATAACCATTATTTACAGGATCCCAAAATGTAGCATTAAGATATAACCAAGATTCATTTGCCCTTCTTAAATACTCTGAATTTCCAGTCTGATTATATAATTCTAATAAAGTTAAGACTGCAAGTGAATTATCTACTAATCGAGTTTCATTAATAGGATTCTTTAGATCTCTATCACACCAAGCTATAAATCCAGTTACATTAGCTTCTACAATGCTATTATTAATATAAACACTTTGATTAGCTCTTAAATTAATGTTTAAAAAATTGTAAACCCTATCAATAAATACATCATAGGTATAATTTGCATACCAATTAGGAATATATATTATGGGCTCCATTAGCTGATATAAGCTCGAAATTGATTCCAATATCATAAAATTATTGAAAGCAAATTTATTGTTTAAATCAATTCTTGGAAGGTATCCATCAGCATAAGCTTCATCTGTAAAAAAATTATCTGTCAACCAGGCTAAAGTATCATGAGCAATTTGGATGTAAATTGGAAATTTTCTA
>JABXJV010000588.1 GCA_013375355.1 Candidatus Helarchaeota archaeon | reverse complement strand
TTAGTAATTAACCAAATTTACTTTAGAGAATTAACTGGATGCTAGAAAAATGCCAATAAATGAAATTCTTAATTCATTAGTTGAATCAATAATTGAAGGAGATAAAAATCAAGCAGTAGCTTCAATAAACAAGGCTTTACAATCTGGATTGGATATTAAAGAAATTTTAGATGAAGGAATAGTTAGAGGATCAGAAAAGGTTGGAAATTTATATGAGAAATCAGAAATATATCTTCCCGAATTAATATTATCGGGGGATGCTATGACTGCAGCAATTAATATTTTAAAACCTCATTTAAAAAAATTCACTGACAAGAGTTCTATGGGAACTATATTGATAGGAACTCCAGAAGGCGATATCCACTCTATAGGCAAAAATATAATTATTCCACTATTACAAGGTCAAGGTTATAACGTCGTCGATTTAGGAACAGATGTTTCTCCAACTAAATTTGTTGAAAAAGCTAAAGAAATAAACCCTGATGTTATAGGATTAAGTGGTTTAATGACAGCAACTATGATAAAAATGCAGGAAACAATTATTTTACTAAGAGAAGAAAAAATTACTTCCAAGATAATTCTTGGAGGAGGGATTATCACTAAGGAATCATGTAAAATGGTGGGTGCCGATGATTTCGCTACTGATGGATGGGATGGAATTAAAAAGATCAAAAAGTTGATAGAATTAAAAACGAAGGAGAGGACTTAATATGACTCATGATTGGAAAGCCTCGTTTAAAAGATTTACAAACACATTATTAGGTGGAAAAGTAGATAGAGTTCCATTTTTTGCATTAATATTGGAACAGATGGTCACTCGAGTAGCTGGAATAAATGTTAGAACATTATTTAGTTCTCCAAAAATTTATGCAAATGCTTCTATAATAGCACATGAATTCTTTAACGTAGATTCGATAGCCCTACCCTCCTGTGTTCCGAGCTCTATCGAAGGGATTGCATTTGCAGAAGCAAACAATAAACTAGATGCTCTTAAATGGTTTGATTACGCACCTGTTTTCATTAAACAAGGCGAAATATGTAAAACAACAGAAGATGTTGAAAATTTAGAAATTCCTGACCATAATAAAATAAAATTATGGAAAACAACCTTTGAAGCCTCAAAAATAATTCTTGATAAAATTAAATTCCCACAAGTATGTGGCGCAGGAATATGGAGTGTAGTTCAACAATTACGGGGGCTTCAAGCATATAAGGATATGAAGGAAAATCCAGAATTACTTTCTTTATTATGTGAAAAAGTTTATCAATCCAATCTTGATATCCATCGATGTTGGACTGAAAATATCGGTCAAGTTCCTACTATTTTTTATTTAGGTTATGCATTCAACCAAAGTATAATGAGTTTTCAAGACGCGATGAAATATGAGGGGCAGTATATCAAGAGACTACAAAAAGAACTTAAAACACCTTTTATTCTTCATAATTGCGGAATAAAACCATATTTCAAAGAGATTTGCTCTGAGATTGATTTCATTGGTGTAAATGGGTCACATCCATTAGATATCAATTATTGGATTGATTTCAAGAAAAGATTTCCGAAAGTTACTATAATGGGGGCTAATATAGATGTTAGCAGAGAAATGTTCACAGGAACACCTTTAGATGTTGAAGAAAAGGTGAAGGAAAATATTCTTAATTTGGCCCCCGGAGGAAGATATATGGTTGGTCCAATTTGTGCTTTACCATTCAATGTTCCTTTGCCTAATGTGTTAGCAATTCCAAAAGCTATTGAAAAATATGGAACTTATCCAATTGAATAGTTATACATCTTTTATCTTAAAAATTTTCTAGCGTTTTACATCTTTAATTTGAATAATTCATTATTTTTTCATGGAAATAAAGAAAATGAATAAAATTTCCATTAAGAATATGAACGATATTAATTTGAAACAAGCAATAAAAGTTGCAGAAAGTCTAAAACATAAAGCAAAAGAACCAAAATGGTTTGATCCTGAAGCGATTGAAACCATGAAAAAAGAGTTCCGCAACAAAAGAGGATACGTTGCAATTGTTAATAATAATGTTGTTGGGTTTATCTCCTATAAACTGAAAGAAGAGGGGCTTGAATTAAGTTGGATTGGTGTTCTTGAGAAATACCATAGAAAGGGAATTGGTAAAAAACTTATTGAAAAACTTCTAATGTATGCAAAAGAAAAAAAATGTAAATATATTGATGTTGAAACTGTTGCTCCTCATCATGCTGATGAAAATTATAAAAAAACAATAGCATTTTATAAGAAAATTGGATTTAAAGTAGTTAAAATTCTAGAAAAAGCTGATAAAGGCATGTGGGATATGATTAGTATGAAGTTAGAACTAAAATTATAGAGGAGAAATTATGTTTAAAGATGAATCATTTGATGTAATAATAATTGGTGCTGGTATAGGCGGAACAGTTTGTGCTGCTTTATTATCCCATGCCGGTTTTAAAACACTCGTATTAGAAAAAAATGATCAAGTTGGGGGAGCATGCAGCTCTTATAATAAAGAAGGATTTGTTATTGACCAAGCATGTCATATAATTCCAATAGGTATTAAGGGGATGTTTGGGAAAGTTTTAAAGAGGTGTAGTTTACAGAATTTGAAATTCTCAACTGGAATTGTCACGAATTCGGCGATGCGGTTATTAAATACCGGTTATATAAAAATGGGTGTTTCTCAGGGCGAGGTACATTCACCAGAACGGCTTAAAAAAAACTTAAAACCACTTGGATTTACTTCTGAAGAACAGGATGAAATGATAAAAGTATTATTTAAGTTGTTACAGATTCCTAAAAGAAAAATACGCAAAATGCTAGATGAGAAAGTCAGTTTATACACATTTCTTGACGGATTAACAGAATCGGATAGAATAAAAGCTTTTCTCAGTTGGTTTAACGGATTAATGTTTGTGATACCTCCACGTTACACAAGTGCAGGTGAATTTCTACTTTCGTATCAAGAGATGATGATTAAAAACGATGCTTCATATCCTATCGGCGGTTGTATCGCCATTCCCAGTGCATTTGTTGAGGGCATTAAAAAATTCGGTGGTACTGTGCTCACAAATACAAAGGTAAAACAAATCATTATTGAAAATGATAGAGCGACAGGAGTTGAATTGGAGGATGGAACGAGGATAAATTCTAAAATTATAATCAGTAATTTAAACATCAAACAAACCGTTCGAACATTAGTAGGACCAAAATATTTTGAGAATAGTTATTTGAAAATAGTGAATAATTTGATGGAATCTTGGAGTTCTGTCGTGTTAAAAATCGCATTAGATAAAATTATCATTCCAAATTTTTCATCCGTGCATTTATTCAATGTAGACGATTTTATGTATCAATTAGAAACTATAGACGAAGTATACGATGCAGTAGCCAAAGGAGAAATCCCAGACAAACCCGGCTTTATGGTCCCGATACCCAGTAATATAGATCCTAACTTAGCACCACCTGGAAAACAACTACTTATATGTGGAAGTATTGGACCTCCTACACGAGAAAAACAAAATTGGGATCCGTGGATAAAAAAATATTACGATAGTATTTTAGAATTTCACCCCGAAATTGATGATCATAAAATTTTCATGGACGTTTCTACTCCATCCCCAACAACAGGCAAAATTAAGGTTACAACGAATTTTTCTATATTCACTGGTAATTGTTCCGTTGAAGGAACTGCATTGACGCAAGATCAATCCGGAAAATATCGGATAAGTTCCCAGTTACCAATCGAAGGTCTATTTGTAGTCGGCGACAGCGCTGGAACCGATACTCACGGAATTGGGACACAAATAGCAGCAGATAGCGGTTTTAAATGCGCCGAATTCATTATGAAGAAGTATAAACTCCAAAGAAAAATGGTTTAAAAAAAAAAAATAAAAACTATTTTTAGTTTTTATAGACAATTTTTATTTTGAGAATTTGTATTAAAAGCAGGACCTAAGACAATTTCACAATTTTGGCATACACGTATTCCA
>JABXJV010000587.1 GCA_013375355.1 Candidatus Helarchaeota archaeon | reverse complement strand
TTCACCCCATATAGTATCTCCATGACCCGGACCAATATATTTTTGAATATTAGATTGTGATGAAGTTATTCTTTCATTGGTTTCGACCTTAATTGATATTTTACCTCCATCTAAAAAAACTTCCTCAATATTATTATCACTTTCAAATCCGTTTCCAGCAATTTCAACTATATTTTGATGACCCATTTTCACATTCAAATTTTCTTCGAAAGTTCTAGTTATAGTCCAAGAACTACCTCTCTCAATATAACCATAACTATCTCTTCCTGGTGGATCGTAAATTATGGCATATATTTGAGGAACTCCATAAGTAGCTCCTGAATCAATGATTTTTTCTTTTACAAAAGTTCTATCGCTAGAGGCTGATTCCTTTTCACTATATTCATATTGAAATAAGTTGATTCCCAAAGAATCCAGAATATAAAGCTCGATATCATTAAATCTATTTATTAAAACATTAATTTTAGATTCGAGTATATTTTGAGCCAAAGTCATATCAAAGTTCCCCCATTCAGATTTAAAATTACCTTCAGAATCAAATTTTTGAATTCGTAGATTTCCGATATCAATCACAAATAGATCACCATAGGAATTATTTGCAATCTTGAGAGGACCAATAAATTCCCCAGCCATTGATCCAAATTTTCCCCAATGTTTTTTAAGGTCTCCAGTTTCATTGAATTCTTTAATTTCATTCTCTAAAAAGTCTACAACTAGAATTCGATCAGTATTGTTCTCAGTAATTACACAGAAACTGGTCGGTTCTGTTAAGGTTAGGTTTTGGGTTGAATAATTTAGTTCTGCACAAGTTAAATTATATGTATAAGCTCTAACCGAGAAATTGCCATCTTGATCCTCGGCTAATATAAAGATTCTATCCGATACGTAAAGGTCAATAAATTCTAATGACGTTTCATTAATTGTTGTATTGAATGTATTTGATGAATTTCCAAGAATTTTCACCATATTTTGAGAATCTATTACTATTAAACTATTATTTCGATCTATACAGATTTGGGAAGGTGAATCTAGTTGTGATCCATTTACAGTTCCCACTTTATATCCTGTTGGATTATAGATTTCAATATCATTTTCTTTCGAATCTAACGCAAAGATAAACCCTGTAGAATTTATAGCAATATCAGTCCAATTATAGTAGTCTGTTATTTGAAAAGTAAGTTCAGGAGTAATTTCTTGAACTCCATATTTATACAATATAGTTTCATTACCATTAGGATTTCTAAAAAGATATAAACGAGAAAAATCGTCAGTTGAAATGCTGATTTCTTCAGATTCATTGTAACTAAATTCATATCTATTTAATTTTTGACTTTCATTCGAAATTATAAAAATTTCTGCCTCTTGATTCAATTTATTAAGTAGATAAACATTATCATCATTATCAATGAAGAATTGGTGTTCAGTTAAATTAGAATCTATAGTCCAATTTTCTAGGATTTCTTGTGAATCCCAATCAATTTTTAATATTTCATTTTTTGAATGTGAAAGATAAAATATTTTACCTGCTGAATCTATTTCATTTTGATTTTTTCCTCCTTCACTCGAAATTTCCCCGCTTGCATTATATAGCTCACCAGTGGAATTAGTTTCAAAATATGTATTTCTACCTTCATAATATAGATCTGCCCAACTGTAATCAACAGCATCAATCCAAAAATCGTAAATACTTTGGTCCTCATCAGTTCTAAAAATAATACGATCCATAGCTTCAGGTGTCTTACGAAAGATCATTGTAATATTTGAGATATCATGTTTATAACAAACTCCATTTAAATATAAATACCACTCATTACTTGTAATATTAAAAACTACTTTTAGATGATACCAAGTATTGTCACTAACAGGACATACGGAATGCCATGAACCTTCTGTTCTATATTGTAAAGAATCAGCCACTAGTGCAAGAGTAATTCCTTCCTCTCCTGCTCCATCATTAATATATATAATATTACGTCTTGTGACATCCGTGGAGCGGATATAAAATTCTACAGTTCCAGCGGTTATTTCTGTAAAATTATTGGATATTTTCGCCCAACTAGCATCACCCCCATCATGGAGACGATAAACTTTTGAATGATTACCTAACTCATCAATAACTTTTGTATAACTCCAACCTCCAGTGGACTCATTATCCCATTCTTCATGATTAGAATTATTTGCTACATCTTTAAAGTTGTAAATTGCATGGTAGATATTTTCCATTACTATATGTTTTGTAATTCCCGATTCAGTTAAATGATATAAAGAACCATTATCGTTAATCGCAATACTCGATAGATTTAAGTGACCCGATATTTCAATTTGTTCTGAAATTGTTCCATCTAAGAAAAATTTCGTAACCCAATTGTGACCAGTATCATTTCGCAAAGCATGGTATAAGTATGATTCTCCATTATCAAAATTTTTAATCCTTATTTCAGTTCCATTTCCTGGTATACCAGTATCAAAAGTTTTAATAAAATCTCCATAATTGCTGAATTTATAGACTTTATTGCCTTCCAAAACGTAAATATTACCTGTTTCATCAAATACAGGAGTTTTTGTGCTATTAAGATAGCCTTGAGATAAAGTAGGATTTAATATTGAAAGCAAAGGCGGAAAATCGTCTAAATATGTATATTTTAAAATTGAATCATTTGCTGCAATTAGAACATTATTAAAATTATCAACTTCTACATCTAAAGGCAACGTATAATTTATGGTAATTTCCTTAATATAGCAAAAAGAGTTTGTGGTAATTATTATAGTATGATTGCCTGTTGTTGAATTTGTATCAACAATATATATATTATTACTTAAATCTGAACCTAATCCGGTAGGATTATCAAATATATCGGATTCATTTCCACCAACTTTTAGGAGAAACTTACCATCAGAATCGAATTTTATAACACTTGTATCATTTCTATCTGAAATATATACATGACCTTTGGTATTTATAGTAATTCCGTAAGGTTCCTTAAATGAAATAATTTCATCATCCATTTCATAGTTATACCAATAAGAAGGTAATCCATATCCTTCATATTGTCGATTTACATCTTTTAGAATTCGAAATTTTACAACTCTTTGATTATATTTATCAACAACATAAAGATCTGTTTCGTTATTTGAATTTGTAAAAACTTCAAGATCTTCTGGGAAATTAAAAGTTTCATCTGTCCCATTGCCCCATTTATAAAATGAGTCTGTAATGGCTGAATCTGTAAATATTACTACGCTATTATTGCCAGAATTTGCCACATAAATATAACCATCAGAATCAATTGCAATTCCTCTAGGGTTATTAAATATAAATTCAGAGGAGGGGTTTCCATTACCCCATTTCTTTAAAAAGTGTCCCCATTTATCATATTTAATAATAGTATTATTTCCAGAATCGCAAACATATTGATTGCCCTCGGAATCGATGGCTATACCTCGAGGACTAATTAAAGTGTTATTTTCATAATTGCCCCATTCTGTTTTATATGTTTGCGTAGTAATTTCTAGCTCAGGGATAATTTTTCCTATTTCCCATAAGAAATCGGTTGTAGAATTGAATTTTTGAATTCTATAATTATATGTGTCAACAACGTAATAATTAGTCTCATTATCAATAAGTAGTCCCGAAGGAAAATTAAATTCTTTTTCACCAGTCCCTAGACTCCCCCAAGTGCTTTCATTGATACATTCACCTGAGAAATTGAATTTTTGTATTCTATTATTATATGAATCTAAGACATGAACTTTTCCTTCATTATCAAATGCAATATCTGAAGGCTTCGAAAATTCGCCATCACCATCTCCAGTCTTACCCCATACATAATATAAATTACCAAATCTGTCATAAGTTCGGATTTCATCTCTTTCTACGTCCGCCACATAGATATGATTAGTTTTGTTCACAGCAATTTTAAAATTATAACTCAAATCAGTATCTTGCCAAAGGTTATCAAAGTCACCATTCTTGAAAAACTTCTGTATCTGTTTATTTCCTGAATCAGCTACATAAATTGTTGGAGATACATTAGATTCAACTCTTGGAGAATAAATTGTAATTCCTATTGGTAGTTTAAATTTTGCTCCTTCATCTGGACCACCATAACTACCCCATTCTAGAACAAATATTCCATTTTCGTCAAATTTTTGTATACGATTATTATAATAGTCAGCAACATAGATATAATTTTTATATTCAGAGCCCGTCCATTCAGCGCTGATGTCCAAAGCTATAGGATGATTAAATTGCCCCTTCTTAGAACCAGACGTTCCCCATTCTAAAATAAAATTTCCATCCGAATCAAACTTTTTTATTTTGTTATGGAGAGTATCAGCCACATATATATACTCTTTATCATCAATTGCTATATCACGAGGTTGGTTAAGGTAGATTGGTCTATCAATGGTATAAGGTGTTGTGTTATAATGAAGGGTTAGATTATATAAAAATGCATTTGAATAACAGGTTGTATTAAAATTGACTCTAAATTTAAATAAATTTTGAGTAGTTCCTATATAATCAGATAAATTTAACCAAGTATCTGTGTTAAAGTCATAATATTCTAAGGTCGTATTTATTCCTGGTTGGTTTTCTGAAGTTATATTAACTCCAAGTATCTTTGAATAACTATATATTGTTGAATTATAAAATAGTGGAATATCTTTAGAAATGTAATAACCACTAGTAGAATTACTTTCTAAATTTAAATTTCTATTTTCATAATAATTATTTTCCCATGAATAATCAAGAGCGTCTAAAGTGATATTGAATGGTTCTTCTCCAGCACTTGTTCCCGTATTAATGTGAATTTCGTTCATATTAGTAGTAGAAGCGAAGTTTTCATATTCTCCTTTAAATTCGCCATCAATCCAATATTTTGAGGTATCAGAGGTTGTATCGAACTCCATTCTAATATGATACCATGTATTAGGGTTTATTACTTGCAAACTTTTGTAGCTTAGATTATCGAAACGATGATAAAAATTCATATTGCCATCAAAATAACATATCCCCGATAAAGTTCTTGCACTAGCAGATTCGCGAAGGGAAATAGTTATAAAGCTATCCGCTTTGTTACCTCTAACGTAATACTCGATAGTTCCATTTTGTTGATTTGTAAATAATTGGTTCATATATGTATATGCGTTAGCATCATTATCATAAAAATCAACAACTTTTTTGTGCCCATCAATTTCTGAAGTTATGTTTATAAATGCTTGTGAACTTTCATCAACCGTCCATCCATTTGGATTTCCACCTAGATTATCATTTTTGAAATTATATTTACCTTGAAATATTCCAGAATTGTCTGTCAAATTTAAGTTTCCATATCCATAAGTAACATTTTGACTTGATTTATGAAAGTTAGTAAAATTTTTAACAGTCAAATTAAATATAGCGGAATCATCTGATTCTCCATTTGCCGTATAAATACTAACTTCTGAGGGATCTTCTGGAATTGGTAAATAGTTGTTAGGTAATTTGGTTTGTAAAGTATTTAATACCAAGGCAAAATTTAAAAATTCTTTATTTATCAGGTTTGTTTGATTTAATTTAAGAAATGAGGTATAATTTGGCAAAATTATTAATGTTATAATTATAAATATACTAAATTTTCTATTATTTTTTCCCATTATGGATTTTCTCCTTTGACTTAATTTTAAAATATTTTCCTAAATTAATTCCCAAATATGTATTTACTGTTGACAGATTATCTTCCAAATCCTTTTCAAAATTATCTTTATAAATTTGATCTATAGGCATTTAAGCGTCTATCTCCATATAATTATAATATTTAGCAGGGCTCCTCTCTTCCAATGGGTAAGGCTTGCCTTTTAGAAATCCTCTATTATTATATACTGTTATTTTTTGCACGGAGACCTCAAAAAAGATGTTTATTAAAGACAAATTCGACACTTATCTTTTATGTTGTTATCAATATGTAATTGATTAATAAATATAAAATTGGATTAATAAATGAAAAGAGGGAGGTCTTGAGAACTAAAAATTAGTTATATTTAACCATAACTTTAATGATATTTAATAGACAATAATTTATCTTTCAAAATACAAAAGATACGGTCTGAAGTACAAAAAATATGGTCTGAAGAAAATTATTAACATTATGTGTAGAAAATATTTCTATGAGAAAAAATGAGGTCAAATTATGAAGAAATGGCGAAATAAAAAAAAAGAGAATAGAAAACTAATTGAGAAATAAATTGGGGAGATATCTAAACTTATATATTTATTTTAAAATCTTATAAACTTTTTATAAAATAAAAAGAGTCAAAAATAACAAATTAATGAATTATAATAAATTCATTGCCCAAAAGAATCAAAGATAGAACTCAATGTGCAAAAAAGTCTTTAAGAAATAATAATAAAACCGAAATGTTTTTTGAGTCAATTCGAATTCCAATTTTGGACAAAATTTGTTAAGGATCTAATTTTAGGATTTTCTACTCGAAGCCTGTATATCCGAATTTTCCCATATTTTTTTTCTTGTATCACTTTGACCTTTGTAAGATACTTTAAGTGTTCTTTACAAGTTTTATTATTTAGATTCGTTCGTCTTGCAATTTCAGTAATATTTAATTCACCCACCTTCACTAATAATAATATAATCTTGATTCTGGCTTTATAAGATAGTATTTCCTCTAAAGGGGGTAGCTTGTTATTGGGAATAGTTTTTTCTATTTTTAACAAATTATTTGCCTTCTTTCTGGTAACAAGACAATATTATGCTCCATAGATTCGGCTAGAATATTTGACATGTTAAATAATCCTACTTGAATTAATTTTCTTCAGATTTTAGGCTCTGAAATTTTTGTATTCGTTTTAGGCTCCTTCCTAACTTTATATTTCAAGAAGAATGTATAGATTTTTGTCGAATTATGGAAACCGACGTTTTTTACTTTTCAAGTTAATATTCAAGAACTTACTTAAATATTAAGAGAGGGGCTATAAGAAAAGTGAAATTTTGATCCTTTTTTTAAAGAGAGCATTTTCGGTTCCTCTATCTGAAATTTCCTATTACAAATCCATTATTTCTTCCCTTCTGGTTAAATTTTTCTATTTTTAAAGGACTAATTCGACATTTCCCTTATTTAAATTAATTTATTATTAATTTTTAGGAGAGGTACAAAGGAATTAGAATTTCTTATAAAAAATAAAATTGAATTTGAAATTATTCCAGGAATTTCAAGTGCGCTTTCAATTCCAATACAATTTAATATTCCATTGACACATCGAAAGTATTCTTCTTCGATTGGGATTGTAACTGGACATGAAGATCCCACCAAAGAAGAAAAGAAAGTAAGTTTTGAATTATTAGCTAAAGCAGTAGACACTCTAGTAATATTGATGGGATTAAGAAATCTTTCAGATATTGTGAAATCTTTACTCGAAGGTGGCTTACCTAAAAATACACCCATTTCCATAATAGAGCATGGTTATTTCCCAGATCAAAAATTTTTAACAGCAACCCTTGATACTGTAATAAATAAAACGAAGGATCAAGGAATAAATCCACCAGCTTTGATTATTATTGGAAAAGTAATTAATTCTTTGGCAAATTTATAAGTTTTAGCTAAATTTTCGAATGATCCATTCAAAACTATAAATATAACCTTTTTTAGCCCATAGAACTCCTAATAAAAAAATAAATATATACAAACACAACATAAAAATGAGAAACGAATAAACGGAAAATGCATTACCCATCCCAATTGGAATAAAAAGAATTGCCATTACTATTAAATGTGAGTAGAATAAAGTGAGGGATAAATTACTAAATACTCTTATTGCTTCTATTCTCATCCCCGGATCTCTTTTATAATCTTGAATCCTAAAAAAAATTGAAAAAACAAAAGTAAACATTCCTAACGCATATATATTATAATGGGGAGCATATTGGGTAGTTGTATGAGGGATCGTTAAATCATAAGTATTATACAGATATAACTCTGCAAGAACTCCAAAAGTAAAAAGAATAACACCTGAAACAAATATCTTTATTTGAAATGCCCTCCATGAATCATTCTGTCTAGCCTCAAGAATATATTCACCAATAAGAGTTCCGAAAGTCATGTAAAAAAATGCGGATAAATTAAATACCCACCACCCACTAATGAAATGTAGTTCATAAAGCAATTCAATTGCTATCATGACTAAAATTCGATACAGCTTTTTTACATACAATAATAAAAAACAAAATACAGATATTATTCCAAGGGAAGTTATCCATCCAGGATATAATCCAGACTGAGTAAAAGTAATTTCAACACCAAAATATATTACATAAGTAATGACAAGTACTTGATTTAATAAAAAGAAAATAATTGCTCTTTTTATTTGATGAATTAGATTATCTCTAAAATTTTTTCCTCTTTTTTTTCGTTGATCCATTGATAAAACCAGTGCTACTCCCATTACGATTATGAATAATGGATTTGCAACTTGTTCAACCATATTCCGTACAAACATTGTAAACATTGCAGTTTCAAAATAATCTATTTTAAGAAAAGAATTGTAATGTCCTGCAATCATAAGGAGAATTTGATATCCCCTCATTGTATCTATCGAATGAATTCTGGATGATTTTTTCGAAGTTGGATTTCTAACTTCCGAAATTGTTATTTTTTTACTCTCATTATTTGAGGATTCTATAGTATTTCTAGTTTTGTTATTCAATTAGATCATAAAAATATCATAAGAATAAGATTAAAAATATAACCTATTAATAAGGTAGATTAGATTTGAGAAGCATATAGAAAAGAAGTTTAATCAAATTTAAATTCTAAATTCAATTTTTCCTATAATACAATATAACTATGGAAAAAAAATTCTTCAAAATAATATTTAATTAAAGAAGTTAATATTAATTAGTATAATGAAATATCATTTAAAAAACATTCTTATTAAAGAGATTTATTGTAATTTTATGTAATTTTGGAAATGTAACCATGAGATTCTGTATGATTAAAAAAGGTTTATGGAATGGGCAAAAAGTTTATTAATCTAATATTTATTTTTTCCGTTTCTCTAGGAAGCCTTGGAATAAGTATTGGAATCTTTAATTTATCCCATCCCGATCCAGTAAACCCGATAATTTTTTGGTCGCAAATACCTAAAGAACCAATTTTTATTCTGGACAAACCATTCAGTTCTAATCTCCCTATTATTGTAATCAATACATATGGTAGATCTATACCTGACGAGCCAAAGATAATTGCTAACATTCAAATAATCCATAATGAGTCTTCAGGGAGAAATTTTCTTACAGATCAACCTGTTAATTATAGCATTCCCGATTTTAATGGTACTATTGGGATCGAAATACGTGGTAGAAGTTCGCTGAAATATCCTAAGAGCCAATTTCTTTTTGAAACTAGAAATAAAAGTAATACAGAAGAAGACATTGAAGTTCCTTTACTTGGATTTCATAATGAAACAGATTGGATTTTATATGCACCTTATTCAGATAAAACGCTTATGCGTAATCCTTTGGCCTATAATCTTAGCAATCAGATAGGTCAATATGCAGTCAGAACAAAGTTTGTGGAGCTCTTTATAAATTGTTCGGGAGGTTCCCTTGAAGACCAATATCAAGGTGTTTATGTATTCATGGAGAGAATAACAGTTTCTGAATTTAGGGTAAATGTTACTCCATTATTGGAAAATGAAACTATGGAACCAGAGATCAGTGGTGGTTATATTTTAAAAATCGATAACCCACTATCAGGAGATGAATATTTTACTACAGATAGAGGAACAAGAATATTTTATTTCTATCCAAGTGGCAATCAGATGGAAGATATAAAAAATCAAAGTGCTTGGATAAAAAATTATATGGATGAATTTGAGGCTGCCCTTGCTGGACAAAATTTCACAGATCCCATAGATGGTTATGCTAAATATATTGATGTTGACTCTTTTGTTGATTATATCATATTAAATGAATTATTTAAAAATGGTGAAGCATTCAGCGCTAGTATGTACATGCATAAAGATAGGGGAGGAAAGTTGAAGATGGGTCCTATTTGGGATTATAATGGAGCTATGGGAAATTTTAATAGTTACACACTTTGGAATGATTTTAAAGCTTGGGATTCCAAAGATTGGGCGACTGTTCTAGGACCTCGCACTTTCTGGTTTGAACGACTATTAGAGGATGATAACTTTTCTAATAAGGTGATTTCTAGATGGAATGAGTTACGAACTGGAATATTTTCTTTGCAAAATATAACCTCAATAATTGATAATTATACATTATTACTCAATGAATCTAAAGAGCGTAATTTCCAAAAGTGGCCAATACTTGGAAGATATATATGGGCAAACCCACCTCCTTTTCCTAAGACATATGAGCAAGAAATTAATCGATTCAAAAATTGGTTTGAGGGGAGAATTAAATGGATTGATGACAATATAAATTATATTCATGGAATAAAGAGAAAATCTCCCCCTCCAACGGAATTATTGTGGTTTATTCCACCATTTGATGGTAGTTTTTGGGTTTTGATCATAATACTCGGAATGGTAATAACACCATTAATTTTAATAGTAATTTATGGAAGAAAAGAAATTTTAGCAGTTTTTTTGGAGATAAGAAGGACCAATATAAGAGAGCTTTTTGGATCAATTTCAAAGGAAGAAAGAGATAAAAACACGATTATAGTAAAGCGTTATGAATTAAAATATTATATAAATCATATTGAATATGAATATTTATCAAATGTTCTTTCAAAAGTATTAAAACTCGATCCACATAGTAAGGGAGGTAAAGGTTACTTAGTAAGAAGTGTATATTTCGATAATGAAGAAAATAAAGCATTATATGAAAAATTGGCGGGAGTAGAAACGAGAAAGAAATATAGGATAAGGATGTATGATTTAAATCCAAATATTATAAAATTTGAAATTAAAAATAAAGTTAGTAATGAAATTGTAAAGGAATCAGCTTTAATAAAACAAGAAGATGTAGCCGAAATAATAAAAGGAAATTATGAATTGTTATTAAAGTATAATAACAAAGTTTTAAATAAAATATTTTACGAATTCAAAAAATTCCACTACATTCCGAAAACAAAAATAGATTATCGCAGAATTGCTTATTATTATAATATCAATAATATCAGAATTACATTTGATAAAATGTTAGGTCATTCAGAAACAAAGATTGACTTTTTTAATCCAGAAATTTGTAGAGATCATTCATTTCAAGATAATAAAATAATACTAGAAATAAAATATGATCATTTTTTACCAGATTATATTAAAAATATACTTCAATTAAAGACATTTGTTAGATCAGCGATAAGTAAATATACTCAATCAAGAAGAATCGAATAATTTGAATATCAACTGTTAGATTTATAATGGCATTTATAAATATATTAGATTAGAAAATGATAAAAAATATTTTTCTAAAATAAGAAAGGAGTGTCAATATTATGGTCGTTGGGCAGCAATTTGAAAAAATATTAATGAATTTAATTGTAGAATTGTTATCAGCTTTTATATTAAATAACCAAATAATGCCCAATACATCATTATTAATGATAGAAACGATAATACTCAATCTAACTGTCGCCTTTTTTTCTGCAATTATGATTTATATCATTTATAAAAAAACCTATAGTGGGGTACTTTATTCTAAAAACTTCAATGTTACGCTAATGATGTGTGCGATGATAACTTGCACTGTAGTTATGGTTGTTAGTGGCAGTATAGCACTTTCTCTTGGCCTTGTTGGAGCTTTATCAATAGTTCGGTTTAGAACAGCTGTGAAAGAACCTAAAGATACAGCATTCATGTTTTGGACAATAACAACTGGAATTATATGCGGCGTATCTGCTTACTATCTCGCAATAGTTTCTGTATTATTAATCGGACTCATCACTGCAATCATCTCAAGAACAACACGATTTGACACACCATATCTTTTAATATTAAAATTTGATAGAAATATTTTGGATTCTATAAATTTAGGTAAAGATTCTTTAGATTATAATATTGATACAATAGAAGATAAAAAGAAATCATTAGATTTTAAGAAAGACTCATTAGCATTAAAGAAGGATTCATTAAAATTAAAGAAAAGGTCAATAGAAGCCGATTCAGATCCTGTAATTGTAATTCTTAAACAATATTGTAAAAGATATAAACCAAGATCAACAACATGGGCTACCAACGAAGATCCAGAAAGAGTAATTGAAGTCAAATTAAAATATGAACAACAAAATGAATTAGTCCAAGAAATTAGGCAACTTAAAGGAATCAAAGAGATAAGACTGATCTCATATAGTGGAGATTTATCAACTTTATAAAATTATCTAAAGTTCGAATCCATTTATTATTTATTATCTAATCACTTATTTTTTGTATTTTTTAACTGTATATTTTAAATACTTTGAAGTAAATAAAGTGTTTTATTATTTTACGGTATCTTTTTATAACAAATTATATTTTTTTTAAAATAGTCAAATTAATTACGTGGAATAATTATGTGGAGTTTTAACTTTTCTCAACAAAATAAAAATATGTTATTCATTGGACTCTACATTCTAGGAATTTACTTTTTATTATTTCCTTTTGAATATTATACTGAATATTTTTATGGATATGTGTTATCATTAATTAGTTTCACTTATTTTGTATATTATTTTTCTAAAAACGATCTAAAAAATCAGCACCTTACAAATTTCTACTTTATAAGTTTATTATTTTTTTGGGTACGATTTCCTTTTATTTTAAAGCCGAATTATCATATTGATTTTGAAGCAATTTACCATTTGGCTATAAGAATGGTAAATAATGTCTCTCCTATTTTTGCTTTTAATTTGGGATACGGTCCAATTTTCTCATTATTCCTTGCTGTCCCTACATTACTTACAAAAGCAGATTTTTTTGCTATAAGATTTTTTTTTCTATTAATTGATTATTGTAATTTAGTATTAATCTATTTAATCGCTCGCCATTTACAATTCAAAAATCGTTATAAAATATCAATCTTATACATTTTGATGCCTTTTCTCATTATAAATTTTTCTTGGCTCACCCACAATGATGTTGGTGTTGTTCTACTAATGTTAATATCTTTTTATTGCTTAATAAGAGAACAACTAATTTTTTCTAGCTGTTTTATTACGCTAGCAATTGCCTATAAATATTATGCCGTTTTCCTTTACCCCATATTCCTTATTTACTTATACAAAATCAAAAAACCCAATGAAAATTATTTTATAAAAATAATCAAGTTCATAAGTCCTGTCATTATATTTGCTGGAGTTCTTTTATTATATTCTTCAGATTTATTAATTTCAATAATAAGAGGATTTTATGAGCATGCAATCTTATTCCATGGTACCCATGGGGCGAGAAATAGTATTATGGCATCAATTATCAGAATAATTGAAGGACCTAACTTAAATGTTATTACCAGTGGGTTAACGAAGAGATTTAAATTACGCCTAGATAATTCAATATTATTTTTGCTAGTATTGATTACCGTTAATGTTTTAATGGCATATAATATAAAAGAAAAACATTTGAAAATAATTTTATTTAATTTAAATGCTACATTAATTGTTTTATTCTTTATTTTTCCGATTATAAACCCATTGATTTGGTTATTAATTTCTGGTATTATATTATTAATTATTTTAAGATATGATACAAACATAGAACGAAGTGATTGGCAAAAAGGGCTTGTTTTATTCTCAATTCTCGCCTTACTTTTTTACCCTGCTATGTTGTTAACTTTACAAAGAGATTATAACACCCTCGTATCATCATTTCCACAAACAATTCAAACTATAATGATGATATTAATTTTTTCCTTCTCGTTCATTAATTATTATATTTTTTATAAGATTAAAGAAAATAATGAAGATGCCTTACTTTTTTCTTCATTTTTCACCCTTTTAATATTTTTAGCCTTTTTCTGGGCGCCTACGCCAAGATACTTTTTGTGGATAGTTCCTTTTTTGCTTTTATTATTTAATAGGGATAAATTAAGTACTTTTTTTGTAATATTTCTTCCAATATATACAGCGTCAATTCACCATATGAGAATAGAATATTTTAGTGGATTTTCAAAGGTTCTTGCGAGTTTATTTTCGAATATTCCCTTTCAGATAAGTCTAATTGCCATTTTTACTATAATTAATATAATTATTTGCATTAAAATATTTAAGCAACATTTCTTAAATGACCAAATATCAAGAATTCAACTAATTATTATCGTTGCTCTTTGGTGTGCAATTGGAATATTAATTATAAATATTCCCTTAAATATATTAATAAATCAAGTTTCAAGGGATTGTAATATTTTATATCTAATAACTCAATATTATAATTATCTTGGAGAAGAATCAATACCGATGGATAACATTAACATCTATGTTTTTCTTCATTTTGAAGCATTATTTAATCTACTTAACCAATTAAAATATATTTATTTGATAGAATTGATTCTTACTATTATCATTATATTATTTTTTATGGATAGATATTTATTAAAATATCTGGAAGTCAAGGAAGAAGAATCACCATTTCGAGATTATATTCGAATATTTCGTCCAATAATAATAGTGATTCTATTAGTATTTTTTATTAATTCACTACCATTGATGCACTCCAATTTTTTACAACTTCCAATTGTATTGACTAGTGTGTTTATGCTATCATTTTTTATTATTAAAGAACTAAACTCTAATAAAACTCCTCCTAAAGAGTCTGAAATTTCCTCTAAAACCCCTAAACCTCTTATTAAGAATGATAATGACATTAATAGTTGAAAAAATCTTAATTTTCTAAAAAGATTTGAAAAAATAAATTAAATTTGTTATTCAAATTAACGGAATATCGTGAAATAAAAATCCAATAAATAAATTCTTGTCGAGAATTAAAAGCGTTGATAAAAATGAAAAAACGTAATATTAGTACTCTTATTATTGCTGGATTTCTAGTTGTTCCTATTTTTATATCATTATATGGAGTTTCTAATTCTTATTGCCTTCCTATAGCCATACCAAATCTTTCTTCCTTCCAATTGTCATCCGCAACTTCATTTCAACAAACTATGAATATTTCTCCGCAAGATCCTAATCTAAGTGAATTAGAAAGTAAGATTGCAATAGATAAAAATAACATTATCCACCTTGTTTATGTTAATTCTTCTAACGGAAATGACATTGTTTATTCAAATTCAACTAATTTTTCTGTTGTTCAGAGAGTCTCAAATAATACAGATCAAGATAAAGAGCCCGCAATAGCTGTTAATAGTAATAATTGCACGGTATATATTGTTTGGACAAGTCATAACGGTAGTCTTACTGGCATTTCACTTTCAAAAGGTTCAAATTTCTCAATAAATCAAACAATATCTTATAATGGAACTTCTCCTGACATCGCTATTGATAATGCTGGAGTAGTTCATATTGTTTGGAATCAAAAAACTGGACCTGCCGTATCAAATACAGATATTTGGTACACTAATAGTGATAACTACACAAAAATTATAGAAATTACAAATAATTCAGATAGCAATGAAAATCCGAGTATTGCTGTGGACTTCAAAGATAATGTTCATATTGTTTGGAGTGGTAATAATGATATTTTTTATGCAAATTCAACAAATAATTTTGCAGCTAATGCAACAGTAAGTCAAAATACGGGTGAGGATCAAGTCCCAGATATTATTGCGACAAATTCAGTACATATTGTATGGCAAGCATTGGTTGCCGATTATAAAATTTACCTCGCAACTAAAAATAGTACAAATCATTGGGAAAATCAAACAATTTCTAATAATATAAATAATAATTCTAATCCAACAATTACAAAAGGTCCAGGTGGGTTACTTCACATAATATGGGCTAACGGGTCTCAACGTGATTTAATATATACAGATCAAAGTGATGATTTCGTAACAAATACAACAATTTTTAACAATATGACTTTTACCAGTGGGTATGCTGGAGATATAGCGATTGATAAAAATGGAAGAGTTCATATAATTTGGTTGTTTGAAAATCAAACATATTATAAGAATTCTATATATCCAGATTATCCTGCTGTAAGGATGTTAAAATCTACATTAATTCCTCTAGACTTAAATACACAGAAAATAACTATGATAGCTATGGGAGAATTCTTTGATGAATTTTGGATTAAGAAAGTAGAATTGATGTGGAGTATAAATGCAGGTGCATCTTGGAACACATTATCGATGATTGGATCAGGTAATGGAACTAAATTCACAGGGATCTCTGCCATTCCTGGATTTGAATATGGAGTAGTACTATTATTTAAATATAATATCATTGATAAGACCGGTCTTGAGCATGAAACTAGTCAAATGGCGTTTTACTATCCGGATACACACGTTGAGAGCATAATATTAATAATTATAGTAATTGGAATATTAGTTGCCTTAACAGCCTTGTATCTAATCCCACAAACAAGAAATTTCATGTGTAATTTATTTAAAAAAAATCAATCTAAAATTAATATAGAACCAAAAAAAACTATTGATTATACAGATATACAAAAGAAAAAATTATTATAGATTATATTTTTAATGTTTTGTGTTAAATTTACGAATAAATATATTTAATGAGAGAGATGAAACAGGTAATTTTAGTCACAGGTGGCGCTGGTTTTATTGGAAGCCATTTATGTCGTCGTTTAATTGAAAAAGAATTTGAGGTTTATTGTCTAGATAATTTTGACCCCTATTATGACCCAAATTTAAAAAGAGATAATATCGCTGATTTAATGAAAGAAGAAAATTTTCATTTAAAAGAGGGAAATATTCTCGACACAAAATTAGTAAAAGAAATTATAAATGAAAATAATATAAGATATATTTTTCATGAAGCTGCACAGCCAGGTGTAAGATTTTCAATAAAAAATCCTATCAAGACTAATAATGTAAACGTTGTAGGAACTTTACATATATTACAAGCCGCTTTAAATTCAAATGTAAAAAAAATCATATTTGGATCTTCATCTTCTATATATGGGACCGTTCATTATCTTCCCTTTGATGAAGATCACCCAAAAAATCCGCTATCACCATATGGAGTTTCAAAACTTGCTGCAGAACATTTATTACGAATTTTCTATGAAATTTACGGATTAGATTATATTTCGTTAAGATATTTTACAGTTTTTGGTCCAAAAATGCGTCCAGATCTTGCAATTTCGATTTTTACATATAAAGCATTACAGAATTCAAACATTGCGATATTTGGAGATGGAAAAAAGACAAGGGATTTTACTTACATTGATAATATAATAGAAGCTAATATGTTGGCTATGAAGAAAGGAAGAGGTGAATTAAATATTGGGGCAGGTAATAGAATATCAATTTTAGAGTTAGCTCAAAAAATTATTAGAATTATTAATAGTCAATCAAAAATTTTATTTCTAGATGATATTAAAGGGGATGTTTATCATACATTTGCAAATGTAGAAAAAGCAAAAAAAGTATTAGGTTATTCTCCTAAGATTAATCTTGAGGGTGGTTTGAGGATTTATATTAAATATATAAAATCAAATCTGAAATAGAATAGTATTACAATCTAGTTTGGAGTATATGATATGCAAAACAATACAAGGTATGTATTAATTATTACTACTCTTATATTAGGATCCTTTGGATTAGGTCTTGGTATTTTTTATAATTTTGAACCCAAATCAATAAATCCAATCGTCTTTTTACCTTACATATCTGAAGAACAACTTTCCTTAGATACCCCTTTTAGCTCCAATCTTCCGATTATAATAATTAATACTTATGGTCAGTCTATACCGGATGAGCCAAAGATAATTGCAAATATAATAATAATTCATAATGAGTCTGCAGAGAGGAATTTTATTACAGATTCTCCAGTTGATTATGGCATAACAGATTACAATGGAACTATAGGTATTGAAAAAAGAGGTTATACTTCACAAAGGCTTTACCCCAAAAAAAATTACGGTTTTGAAACAAGGAATAAAAATGACCCAATTGAAGACATTGATGTTCCTTTACTCGGCTTTCCAGCTGAAGAGGATTGGATTTTACATGGACCATATTCTGATAAAACACTTATGCGTAACTTTCTGGCATATAATTTATCAAACCAAATAGATTGTTATGCTTCTAGAACAAAATTTGTAGAACTCTTCATAAATAGTTCAGGAGGGGCTCTTGAAGGTCAGTACAAAGGAATTTATCTATTCGTAGAAAAAATAAAGAGAGATGAATATCGGGTTAATATAACCGAACTCAATAGCACCCATACTACGTACCCAGATATTACTGGAGGATACATATTAAAATTTGACAATTTAGATCCTAATGATGGTTATTTCTATACTAATAGAGGCACTCGAATAATTTATGTATACCCTAACGCAGAAGACATGGAAGACAGACCGGATCAGAGGAGCTGGATACAAAATTATATAAATGATTTTGAAACGGCTCTTTATGGACCTAATTTTACTGATCCAGTCGAGGGGTATGCAAAATACATCGATGTTAACTCCTTTGTAGATTATCTTATATTAATTGAGCTATTGAAAAATCCTGGTGCGTATACAGTAAGTGCATATTTTCATAAAGATAGAAATGGTAAGCTCGTAATGGGTCCTATTTGGGACTATAATATTGCCATGGGAAACGGGGATCATAATATCAAAGATTGGGTATTTCGAAATAGAGGATTTTGGTTTCGTCGATTATTAGAAGATGATAACTTTGTGAATAATGTTACTAATAGATGGAACGAGCTAAGGGCAGGAATAATTTCTATACAAAATATAACTTCACTTATAAATAACACGGCTTCTTTATTAAATGAGTCTCAAATTCGGAATTTCCAAAAATGGTCTGTACTTGGGAGATGGATATGGCCTAATACACCACCCGATTATCCTAAAACTTATTGGGGTGAAATTGAAAATCTTATAGATTGGTTTGAAGATAGAATTAACTTTATTGATAATCATATAAGTGAAATCGGAGATGTGAGGCCTATAACTCGTATAAAATTAAATTTGATATATTTATTTCCACGAAACTATGATATAACTTGGTTTGTAATCTTAATAATCAGTATAATAATAGCAGGAATAGCCACATTATATATTAGTATAAAAACCAATCCAAAAATAAACTCTAAAAATTATAATAAAAGAATTTTTAAAGAAAAGAATGATCATTAAAAATTCAATATAATTAATCAAAAATGAGAAAAATGTCTAAAAAAGAAGAAAAAATTCAAAGAGGCGAAGATTATATTACAATGAAATGGGCCATTTTGGCAATTACTGGTTTAGGCATTATAGTTATTGGACTTATTATAATTTTTACTAGAGATATTCTTTACAATGCCAATGTTGACGACTTTGCATTTTTAATATATATAATAAGTGATTATTTCAATATTAAATTTGGATATCCTTTTTTAGAATTATTTTTCGTACTTAGTATATTAACCTCAAATTATTTTTTAGAAATTATGACAAAACAGCTTTATTTTGGGCTTATTATTTGTGCCAATGGAGAAATTTTAAGTATCTTGGGTTTTATTCGAGTTCACCAATTGAATAAACACTATTGGTCAGAACTGCTCGATAAATTCGAAATTTAATTAAAATAGAATATGAATCATAGATTAAAAGGTAAAATAAATGGAATACTCAAAAAAAGATCAAGAAAAGCCTATATATTATAAAATTAATAAATGGTCTGTTATAGCCATTATCGGATTATTTGTTGTAATTGCAGGAATTATTTCTATTATTTTAAGTAGATTCATATATAGAGGTGTTATAGACGATTATATAATTTTAATATATATTGTAAGCGATTATTTCTATATGAAAGCGGGATTTTCATTTGAAAAATGTTTTATTCTATTTTGTACTGCGGCTTATAATAATTATCAAATGGCTATCTCAACCTTACTTCTTATTGGTATTATTCTCTGTGTCATTGGACAGGGCATTACTTTATTTGGTTTTATTCAAGACTATAGAATTTCACGTCAATATAATAATTTATAAAATTTAATAAATCAATTAAGGTATTTGATTCGGCTTGATGAAATAGATGATGGAAGATAAATTTAAAGTTGCTTTCATTTCAACATTTTGGACCCGATTAGGGGGTGGAGAGATTGGGGCAAATTTGTTGAAGAAAGGACTCGAAAAAAAAAAAGTAATAGTAAAAATCTTAACAGCTCAACCAATAAAAGAAGATGAAAAAGATATTCTTCCAATTAATTTCAAAGTTCCTATACCTAAAGAGATAATATTACTTGGAAATCCTGTATTGGATATGCTTTTGAAGAAAAATATTGAAACTGCATTCAAAAAAAATAATTATTATCCTAATGTTATACATGTCCAGAATATTTATGCTCTACCTGCAAGTGTTAAAGTTGCTAGAAAATTTAAAATACCCATAGTTGTTACCATAAGAGAGCCATTGCCTAAAGTTCTTCTTCATCCTTACAATTTTTTTATTAAATTCATTTTAAACCAGATTCTTAAGAGTAGAAATAATATCTTGCTAAAAAATCTAAAAGAAGACTGTGACAAAGTAATTGCAGTAAGTGATTTTATTAAAGATAGAATGTCTAGACTCGGAGTTCCAGAAGAAAAATTAATTACCATATATAATTTCCCTCCAAAATGGGAAAAATTAGAAACAATTGGGAATAAATTTAAGAGTGCGGATATTTCCAAAAAAATGAGGTTACTCTACTTAGGTAGATTAGAGAAGGCAAAAGGTATCCATATTTTACTCTTAGCTTTGAAAAAGATCCTTTCTCAAATAAGTAAAATTGAATTGATTATTGCTGGTGAAGGACCTTATGAAAGATATTTAAAAGAACTGAGTCAAAAATTGAATCTTGAAAAGAATGTCAAATTTACAGGAAAGATTCCTTTTAAGAAAATTGGAAGGCTTTATATATCGGCAGATATTGTTTGTATACCCTCTGTATGGCCAGAGCCACTCTCAAGAGTTGCATATGAGGCTATGTCTTTAGAAAAACCAATTATTACTTCTGCAGTTGGAGGAATGTCAGAAGCTATTGAAGATGGAAAAACGGGATTAGTAGTTCCCCCAAATAATCATGAAGAGTTAGCAAATGCTTTAATAAAACTGATTGAAGATAAAGAATTAAGAGAAAATATGGGGAGAGAGGGCAAGAAGTCTATAAAGCAAAAATTTGACTTGGAAATGTCAGTAGAAAATCATTTAAATTTATATAAAAAAATGGCCAAAAATAAATAAATTGAAAAATATGAATTAAAATATTATTAGTTTTAATTAAATAATAATTTTAAATATTTTCTAGATGCATTTTCTATTGATAATTCTTTTTTCATATCTTGAAAGGCTTGATTTGCAATTTTTTCTCGGAGATCTTGATTTTCAATGAGTTTTCCAAGTTTTATTTCCCATTCTTCGGACGTCTTTGCTAAAAATCCATTAATTCCATCTTTAAAAAATTTTGAATTTTCTCCAATATCAGTTGCAACACAGGGGATACCGGCATTCATATAATTAAGTGTTTTTCCAAAACTTTTAGCCAAATTACTTGGTGTTTTGGCTAATGGATGAATACCAATATCAATTTCTTTAAGTTTTTTAAGAAAAAACTTATACGGTCTAGAATAAATAATCTGAACCCAATTTAGGTTTGAAAATAATTTCCTGACTTTTTCTGTACTCCCACCATCAATTCTAAAAATAATGTTATATTTTTTATGTAAATTTAAAAGTGGTTTATAAAGTTGTTTTATACTTTCATAATATGCATCAGCTTTACTTGGAGTCCATCCAATTATTAATCGATCTTTAGCTTGAAATTTAAACTTTTTTTCTTCTTCAACTGGAAAAGGAGTCCAAATTTTATGTATATTATTAGAAAATTTCTTTGCATAGTTTTTTATTAGCTCACTCCCACATGTAATGATTTGAGAATTCTTAAATAATTCGTGGATGGGTTTAGATAAATAGGGATTAAGAAAATCAGGATCATCAATATCAAAAATAATTTTAAATTTTTTAAAAAATTTATATCTGTTATAAGGATGATATGCTTTTTGAATCCAGACCCAATCTGGGTTTAGATCTTCTAATATCTTTTTACGATATTTTTTACCCAATTTTGGTGAGATGACAAGAGTGAAATATCCTTTATTTTTTAAATATTTTGCAACGTGATAACAACGAAATTTACCAGAAGGTAGAGTTTGATAAAAACCTGATGGAAAAAATAAAATTGATTTAGAATTCTTAGGTTTTTTCTTTAAAATTGACAAGTACTTCTGAAATAACGCTTTAATTTTCATATTTTGAAGGATATTAAGCAAAACAATCCCAATTAAGTTTAACCCATGATGCCCATACTTATTTAAGATATTTTTTGCTAAAGATTCCATAGTTGCTGAGAATTTCATTTTTTTAGCTTCAAAATTGTTTTTTAGGATGATAAAATAGTAAATTGAAAAAATTTTTTTAGTTATATATTTTTAATGATATAAATTATTTAATTTAATTTAGATTTTGAATTCTTGAAAGAATCTAATATTTTGTTTGTGATAAATTTGTATGTTATTAAAAAAGTCTATAAAGACTTAATCACAAATTCATTCTTTTTATATGTCTTATCGAGGTATTTAAAGCTTCCAATAAAACAAAATTTTAATAAAATAATAAATTATGTAAAGAAAATTCCTAATTTTTATTCAATTAAAAAAAAATTAAGAAAGAGAAATGAAAAAATAATATTCAATTCTAAAATTTATCCAAAAATCGGTATAATTTTTAATCTCAATTCACATCTAGATAATAAATGGATCGTGGGATTAACTAAATATTTAATTAATACAATTATTAGAGAACTAACATGTATTTTGATAGAAAATCAACATGATTATAATCATTATAAGGATTATTTAGATGTCATAATTGCTCTAGAACCAGGTTTCTGTGGACCATTTATAAAATATGAAAAAGGAAAACCAAAATTAAAATATGTTATAACGTACGATCCATGGGTTGATACGAATGTCAAACAGAGATATTTTTTAGAGGCTTCATTTTCTTTTATTCTGGTGGGTTATTATAATCCAGCACTTTTCCATTTTAAGAATATATCAAAGGAAAAAATAATTCATTTTCCATGGGCTATTCCAGATAATTTTATAAATAAAAAACAAATCAAAACACCTACTCAAGATTATATAATGGTTTTTGGTGAATCTCGTACAAATGTCTATGAAACAAGAAATTGGTGTAAAAAATTCGATTTTGTCAAATCACATTCTCGTTCTGGGGCCTATAAAGTCGTGACTGGTTTAGATTATTTTAATTGGTTAGCAGAATTTAACGCTATAATTGCTGCCACATCCTTGAAACCGAAATTTAGGCATACTGTAGCCAAATATTTTGAAATCCCCGCTTCTGGAGCTTTATTATTTGCTCAAGAGGCAGAAGATTTAGCTTTATTAGGATTTAAGGATAATGAAAATTGCATAATTTTTAATAAAGAAAATTTTAAGCAAAAAGTATATGATTATTTAGAAAATAAAGTAAATTATGTTAAATTTATGGAAAATGGAAGAAAATTAATATTAGAAAAGCATACACTTTCAAAAAGAATCAATTTTCTAAAAGAACATATCAATAAAAATCTTTAGATTCAATTTATTTTAAGATTTATTTAATCGAGCAATAAAATAGAAGATCTAATAATTTATTATAGGAATAAGCTTTTTAATGAATTTGATAATAAATGACAAAATTGAATTATATCATAATATCAAAGATAAAAATTTTTGCTTAGATATGGTGTAGTTTAATGAATGACACAGAAAATAAACATTTAATTTTAGGGCAAATAAATGGCTTTGATATTAAACCCTTTATTCTTTCATTAAGAAAATCTGGTTATAAAGGAGATGTGTGTTTTTTTGTTTCAGAAAAAAATATACAGAAACATAATTATCTACGACAATATGGAGTAAAATTAGTGAAATCCAAAGATGAATATCCATTTATTACAGATATTTCAGATGTAAATAATATATTACCTAAATTACCTTATAATAAAATGGCTCATGTTTGTTCCCGATTTGTTATGTATTATCTTTATTTATCTAAATATGGAAAAAATTATTCCAAAGTGATGTTAACTGATGTTAGGGATGTTATTTTTCAACATAATCCTTTTGATTTTAAGTTTAATAAAGGATTATGTTGTTTCCTAGAAGATAAACGAGTAAAGATTAATACAAGCGAAATTAATACAAAATGGATAAGAGAGGGGTTTGGAGAAAAAGTTTTAGCAGAAATAGGTCATAATTGCATTTCATGCGCAGGAATAACTATTGGTGAAACTTCCAAAATAATGAATTATTTAAAAAAAATGGTGGACTACTTAACACAGGGAGGTGGAACATCGATTAATGACCAAGGGGTCCATAATTATTTAATTTATACAAACCAACTTAATGATTTGGAACTCTTTGAAAATGAAAAAGGACCAGTTTTAACTCTTGGTCAAACAAAAAAAGGAACAATTCATTTTAATAACGAAGGTCTTATTATTAATGATAATGGAGATGTTTTTAATGTCATACATCAATATGAAGCACATATTGAATTGTTTAAACAATTTTACAAAAAATTTAAATTGAATTATAGAATAAACTCCATAAAAATTCGGTTAAAAAATTTGCTCCGCAAATTAGATTTTTTGAGGAAACTTTTTCCGCCTCAAATAAAAAAATTTGTAAAACGACGATTTCTGGAGTAATTTTCGATATTATCACATAAACTTGAATATAAATTTTTTAAATATCTTTGAAATTTCATTGATTTTAGCTCGAAAATTAGCCCCCAAACAAAAAAATTATAATTTTTGCGTTGTCAACTGCCTATACAATTTAAATAAATCTTTAATTATTTTATAATTAAAGAATTTTTCAAAGATAAGAGTTATACCAAAGTACATTAATATAGCAAATACACCAAGCATACCTAGTTCTATTATTCCAATTGATATGTTCCAATATATCTTTATGAAAAATATGGATAAAACCATAATTACCATATTTATTAAAGGCAAGATTATCAATTTGCAAAAATCCCATCTCCCACATTTAATAATTTTAACTACTTTATAAAAAAATATTAAAGTTGAGATCAAAGCGGCAAAAACGATCGAAGCGGAAGTTCCCATTATATTATACTGTATAGTGAGAGGATATATAAAAATTGCCATCAATATGACTTGAAATGCTAATATCTTCGTTATTATTCCCGGTTTCCCTCTAGCTTGAAATATAGAAACTGTTGTATGTCCTACAGATCTTATCATTCCCCATAAAACTAGCACTTGCATCGCTAGTACCATCGGATACCATTTATCTCCAAGAAATATCTTTGTGAAATCGAAGGCAAAAGCAAAGATTAAACCACCAATCAGAAAGGATGAAAATGCGGTAATTTTTAAAACTTTTAAATATGCTTCTCTTAAATTAGGTATATCATCTTGTAATTTTGAGTATGCCGGGTAAGTTACATCATAAACTACATTCGTAATTTCAGTTGCTGGTAAATTTGAAATTCTATAAGCCATCTGATAAAAACCTAAAACGGTTACACCTAATACTATTCCTACAAAAACATCATCCGCTTCAATAATTAAAAATAATAATAATCCTGAGATAAAAGCCCACTTTCCAAAACTCCATAATTCATTTGCTTTTTTAAAATCAGTACTTAAATGAGGTCTATAGGGATGCAGAAAATACGAAATAACACATTTTGCTGCAGTTCCCGTAAGTAAGCCAATAATAATCGCCCATACATTTCTCAAGATCAAAACAGTATAAATCGTTATAAAAAAATCGATTAACTGTCCAGTTAATCGAAAAATAAACTCTTTGCTAAATTTTAATTCTTTCCTGAAATAAATAAAGCCAATATTAGTAAATGCTCCAAAAATCAATTCAAATCCAATTATTTGAATTAATAATGTAGCTTCTGGTGCTTCAAAGTAGAATGCAGTAACAGGTGCAATTAATAACATTATTATAAATAATCCCAAGTTACGTAAAATTATTACTGTCCATGTACTATCAAGATAGGATTCAATATCTTCTTTTTTTTGTATTAATGCAGCTTCAAAACCCGTTCGCGAAAAAAGTTTCATGATATCCAACATTAAAAGTGCAATACCAAACAAGCCGAAATCATGCGGACTAAGAATATTGGCAAGAATTATAATCTTTGCTAAATACAAGGATTCACTAATAATTCTGATTAAAAAAACCCAAAATCCTCCTCTAACCACACGCATCGAGAGATTTTTATCATCACTGGTATTATTGCTGATATTGTTTTTAGAACTCATATATCATCCTCAAATAACCCATATTTCATCCTCTATCTGTATTCATACCAGTTGCATGTTTATTATTTACTTATAAAATTTAACCTTGGTTTTATTGAATATATTAACTCTATCTGTGTATATAATTATTTAATTTTTTCCAGATTGTTGCAGATTTTTTCAATTCCATTTATCAATAAAAATATATAAATTGATTTAAAATAACAACTTTTTATCATTTTCTTTAGGATACATAACATTTGATGTTATTCTAAATAAAAAAAGATTTACAAACGATAAAACAAAATTATTTAAAAATATATATTTAGAAATAATATTATTTCTTAATTTATTTAATAAAAAAATATAAAATGGCTAATAAAAAAAGAAATTAGGAGATTTAAATATGCCTTCTGAAAGTGATATGATAAAGATATGCTACGGAAAATGGAAAGGTGGTTATTATGAGGGAGATCCTCTGGATCCCTATGGTATAAGTACTTATGGACAAATGGGTTTTATTTCAATTTTACATGCTGTTTATCAAGTGTGTATAAAACCTTATATAAAATCCGATACAGTTGTATTAGAAATCGGTCCAGGACGAGGGACATGGACAAAAACTATGTTAAATGCAAAAGAAATTTGGTGTTTGGATGTCCTTTCGGCCAAAAATAATAAATTTTGGGAATATATAGGTTCAAAAAACAAAGGAAAAGTTAATTATATCCAAGTAAAAGATTTTTCTTGCAGTGATCTTCCAGAAGAACATTTTGATTTTCTATTTTCTTTTGGAACATTCTGTCATATACCAGTGGAAGGACAACACAAATATTACAGAAACATTTATTCAAAAATACGCAAAGGCGGGACAGCAATGGTCATGTTTTCAGATTTAAATAAATATAATACCGCCGTAAAGAATTTTGGAAAAGTAAGTTTTTGGAAATTTGATTTTGGGCTGAAAAATATAGTTCGCTCTATAATCAAACTACTTATTAATAGGGACCAGCAGAATTTTATACATCGGACATATGACTTTTTATATAAGAAGGATGAAAACAAAAATAAGTGGTTTCATGCGGGAATAGAAGAAACTTGTCAATTTCTGGAATCTGTAGGTTGGGAGATAGTAAACCCAGACGTAGGTTTGTGTATTCGCGATCCAATCATTCATTTCAAAAAACCTTCGTAACTTTATACTAAAAATGACTGGTACGTACTTAACAAGGAATCATTTAATAATAATTTATATCTAATTAAAGAATACTTTATTAAAATTTCATTTTTTGAAGCAAATATAAAAAAAGCCTTTAATTTAAATAGGTTTAAAAAAAATAATTGATTTATTATTTTTTTAATTCCTTTCTATATAATTTAATCAAATTATAACTGATCTTCTCCCATGTAAAATCTTGAATAAAATTAAACGCATTAGTAACAATATTATCTCTCAATTTATCATCTGAAAATATCATTTTTACAGCTTTTAATATCTGATTCTTATTCTGAAATTCAACTAATATACCATTTTTTTTATGTTTAACTAAATACCTTATAGAATGAATATTTGATGCAATAACCGGTGTTTTAGTTGCAAATGCTTCTAGAACTACTTTCGGCATTCCTTCAAATTTTGAATGCAATATGAAACAATCCGCTACATTGTAAAATAAAGGCATTTTATCATGAGTAACAAATTTATAATGAATTACCTTATTCATTAGATTGTATTCTTTAATTTTTTTCTTTAATTTGGGTAAATCCGGTCCATCACCGATAATTACTAATTTAATATCTTTATTTTTTAAAACATAATCTTTTATGCTTTCTAAAACTGTAAATGGGTCTTTCTGAGGCAGTGCAATCCGATTTACCAAGAGTATATAACGAAAATTTGGGTCTAAATTTAATTTTTTTATACAGGATGCTTTATCTTTCGGTTTAAAAAGGTCTATATTAATGCCATTTGGCATTATTTCTACTTTATTTTTCTTACATAATTTGAATTTCTGTAAAAGATACCCTGCTTTTTTATTAAGACACAAAATTTTATTGGAAAAACGACATAATAAAAATTGAACGAAATAGAAAAAGAAAAAAACGGGTTTTTTAAATGGATTAACGGGATCTAGACCACGTAAATGAGAAAATACCTTAATTCCTTTTATCTTTAATAAAGGAATCAGAAATAAATGAAGTAAATGATAAGTAAACAGTCCATGAAGATGAACTATATCTGGTTTAATTTTTAGTATTTGGAAAAATATTCCAAAATTAAGTGGTTCTTTATATATCTTGTTTAAAGGAAAAGGGAGTTGAAAAAGAGAAGGAAGAAAATAAAAAACATAATTTTTCCTTTTCTCAATAATAAAGCTTTTTCCATCTTTTGAAAATAATATCCCAACTACTTTATGTCCTAATTTTCCTTGTTCTTCACATAAATATGGTTGATATCCCATTAAAGAAATACCAAAATCTTTTTTGGAAAAAGATTTATACATATATTTTCCGAAACTTGTAGCTTGTAAATGGATAATAGTTAGTTTTTTCGAATCTTTCATTTTTATATTTAGAAAACAATTAATTAAATAAATTGAACAAAATAGAAATTTAAGCTTAATAAATATTAGTCAAAATATAAATCTATATTTTTTATTAAGATTAATGAATTTAATCAAATTTGGGATAGGGAAGATAATTAATATTCATGTACAACAATTTTATCATTTAGAAGTATTTGAAATATAAATTAATACTTTTTTAAGGAAAAATAGCTCTTTGAAATTATATTTTCATTTTATTAAAATATAATATTGATCATAGCAATAATTTTGCGTTTAGAATCCTTCACCAGAAATATTTTTAATTTAAAAATCAGATTTTAAGTAAGAAGAACAATAAATAATTATTTAAATTACTTAATGACTAAATTCTTACAATAATGATGTTATAAGATGTTTATTGAGGATTTTCTTTTTTTAATCCTCGTTATTCAATATGGTGATTTAAAATATCGATTTTAAGACCTTATTCGTTAAGATTTCCAACAACGTTTTGGATAGAAACTACAAATATTTGCAACTTGAAATGTATAATGTGCCCTCAATTTAAAGGAATTAAAAGACCTAAATCTACAATGAAAATGGATTTATTTAAGAAAATCATCGATCATATTTGCTTTAATAAACCATTAGTTAAGTTATATCTGGGTGGGGAACCTTTACTTCATAAAAATATTTGTGATATGATAAAATATGCT
>JABXJV010000586.1 GCA_013375355.1 Candidatus Helarchaeota archaeon | reverse complement strand
TTGTTTCCGAACCAGATCCTGAAATAAATTCAGGATGACAAAAACAGGATTTGTGAATAAATCAAGATAGATACCTTGTGTATTTAAAATTGAAAATATATGATTCATAAATACTTTCAATGGAATTTGGGTGATTGTGAAAATATCTATATTCCATTTGCAAACAAAATATCGGATGAACCTTTTTATTTAATATCTAATAATTCCTCAATTTATACGAGATAAAGGTAATATAGGTTGTATTTGAAAATTTGTTTATTTTTCTGATGGTATATTTATGATATTTTTATTGTGGTTTATTATTGTAGATTTGGAATCTTTTTTTAGTGTAATAGTGGAACCGCAGTTGACACACTGGTATAGTTTCAGAAATTTATCCTCGATTAATGTCTCCTGTTCACCGATATAAGTTACAAACATATGCGGGCAAATTGCCATTATAACCTACCTGATTTTTACTTCAATTCATATATCGGCAAGTTTTTAAAGTTACTTAAATATTTCAAAAATATATGAGAGATTTTTTAAATTGTGTGGAAGAGGTTTTAGTAAGAGATTTTGGATATGAAGGGTAAATATTTAAAAAAGCAGGTTTAGTGTTAAAAGAATCAAACATTGGATTTTTATTCTTTAACCCATTAACCTGCTTTTGTGTGGCGCCTCGCAGAATCGAACTGCGGACACACGGATTTTCAGTCCGTTGCTCTACCGACTGAGCTAAGGCGCCTTTTAATGACTTGGGAAATTTTTTGTCATAATATAATACAAATATTTAAAGAATCAATAAAAAGTTTTAACTGAGAAATTTGAAAAATGTTTCAATATAATTTCTTTTATTTAGAAGTTGCTGAACAATCTGGTCGATAGATTCCGGGAACAGGTCAGTTTTTTCAAAAACAATGTCCGATATTTTTGGGATGTTGTCATCCCCTCCACTTCCGATTTTAGCGGTTCTTGTAACTATATCTGCAAGGTGGGTTATTATCACATGGTTGATATATTCTTTAGGTGCCTTGTGAACCTGATGATGGAATTTTAGACTGGCAATAATGGAATCCGGGAAAAGCCACTGTTCTCCAAGCCATGCTCCGATTAAGGTGTGGTCAAAGTTCAAAATTTGAATTTCAGCATCTCTAATTAAACAATTTCTTTCTCTCGCTTTAGCGATTACTCTTTGATATTCAGGAAAAAAATAGTAATCAAGAACAACCTTCCCAATATCGTGAATAAGACCGAGGAGGAATGCCTGGTCTTTCTTGGTGAAACCGATTTTATCTGCAATTAAAACTGCTGATTCTGCGGAGGCAATTGTGTGAATCCAGAATAACTCTCTGTCGAATCTTGTGGAAGTATCTAACTTTGGAAAAGTACTGAAAACTGAGACGCTGAGAGCAATACTTTTTACCATATCAAAGCCCAGTATAACTATGGCTTGTGAGATATCGTCTATTTCTCTTGTGTATCCGTAAGCGGCGGAGTTAGCGACTTTTAAAATTTTTGCCGAAATTGATTGGTCATTTTCGATGGTATTCTTAACATCCGAAGCGGAAGATTCGGGCGTTTCGATAGTTTCGACTATTTTATAAAATACATGTGGAAGTGTGGGGAGTGATTTGATTCTACCGACAACATCTTTAAATTTTTTTATTTCCATATGTAACCTAAATTTTTTTTATAATATGCATGATAAAATTTAAACAAACTTTTATTTTCTTCGATTCTACTAATAAACCTATTTACAAAATTAATCATATTAATTAAATAGTCAAGATAATTTTTATTTATGTGTCTTCAGGAAGTTTGTTTGAAATGAGTCTTGATGGCAACGGCGCTTTAGCTTCGTGTTCTCTGGCTTATATACCACACCTATACCGCCTTCGCCGATTTTTTCGAGGATTTTGTCCGCCTTAGGCGGATCCGCCGTGACGGATAATGTGATATTGTTTTGCCAATCATAATTATACCTCAAAATTCTCCCATTCATATTCGACTCGTTCCATGAGCTTTTTAAACCGCTCCTCGCTATTAAAGTATCTAAGATGGGTATTTTATAATCATTCGTAAAGATTGTAGTGATAAATCGTGACTGAAATGAGCCATGTGCCATCAGGTTGTTTTCTTAAAATATGTAACATTTTAACACTATTCTCCCCTTGATTTTCCCCAATTACATAGGTTTGAGTGAGAATCCCCCCAATAAATGATAAATCATTACTACCGTCTATTTCTTCTATAGTGAAATTTCGTTCTTTAAAGTAAAGATTACTATACTCTTCATTGCGAGCTAGAATTACCGACTTGCCTCTCACAGGAGGTTGCATTGGCTCTAATACCACAGCATCTTCTTCATATAAATCAAGAATATCCGACACCCAATCTGAAGATAATCCAACTTGTATATAAGATTTATTTAATTGTTTTATCGCTGATATATCCTCGTCTGATAAAGAACTTATTTTTCCCCCACAGGACATCATAAAAGAAGATAATAAGTATTCTGCATATGCAATTAATGTATTAAACCGTATTCTTTCTAAGAAAAGATAACTAATTTAAAAATATTTTGTTTGGAAAGGATACTTACTCATAAAATAATAGATTTTATTTTCAGTATCCTAAGTTTTTCCTTTAAAATAGAATTTCCTTAAAATCAATCAAAAGATAACCATAATGAAGAATTAATATAATGCAGTCAGCTGGAT
>JABXJV010000585.1 GCA_013375355.1 Candidatus Helarchaeota archaeon | reverse complement strand
TATCTTGTGTTTTAAATGTTGCACCAACTGCTAAAACATCTAATCCTGCTGCTGGGTCTACAATACTATTGGAATAACTTTTTTCATCACTAATATATTCCAATTCGTGGGACAAACCGATTATGCTAAAAATGGCTTTCCCGTCAGCATCTTTATTTTCTATTGCAATGTAATATTTGCCTAATTCAGATGTAATATAGGAAATAGATTCATTGGGGGTTCGGTGCCGGTTTGGGGATTTTTGCTGCTATCTTTCTCAACCATAACTCCGGAATCATCATAATATAAAAAAAGGTCATAATCATTTGAAGACTTATCCCAATCGTTCCATGTGAGTGCTACTTCAATAGTATCAGCACCTTCGGATTTTACATTCTTAATCTCAAGAAACTCCTTAATCTCGACACACTTTTCATCTTCACAAAAGTTATGCCAGTTATTAGAATCTTTGTCACTAAATTCTCCCTGATAGTGTTTTTTTCTAAAATTCCCGGCACTGTTAATCCATAAGATATTATTTTTGAATGCATTATCTGCAATTGAACAAACGAGTCCAGTTCCGTCATAAAATGAATATTGGAACCAGCCAACAGAATGATTTATAATATTTACTCCTTGTTTGATACAGTAACTAACCGCTGTATCAAGTTCTACTACCGAATTCATATTTATAAGATAAAACTGTGCACCATGTGCAACATCATATGCAATTTCAGCTACTGCAGTGCCGTGACTTTGATTGTTCCCATAAATATCACCATCCCCAGAAACACTATTGAAAAACGATTTTATAATCACACTATCAGGGAGTTCTATCCCAAGCAAACTTTCATAATTATAAAATCCAAGGTCGATTATTGCAATCTTTGCTCCCTTACCAGTATAGCCCGCATTGTGAAATTCATCAGCATTTATCTTTGAAACGCCTTCACTGACTTTAACTTCATCAATAATACAATTTACAGGAGTTCTTACATATGCTATATACGGATTTTCAGACAATGCTTTTAGATTTTTTATGGGAATTAACATTTGAACGATATTTTCGCATACACCAAAGTAGTCATCTTTTTCAACTCCAAGTGATTCTAAATCAATTTTAGAAATGTCATTATTATCTTTGAGGATTGCTTCTATTTTTATCTTTTCATTCACCACTATTAATTTTTTTTCCTTAATAAAATCTCTATCTACCTTCTTTATTGATTGGAAATTTTTAAATAACTTTACCAGGATATATCCTAATCTTGGTATTTTAGAATCGCCCTCATCAAAACTATATATCAACTGAGCAAAAATAAAATTCTGCAGAAAAAATAAACAAACAGCAATTATTAATTTTCTCATTACGAATTTTTGACCTGTGATTATGGATTCAAAAAACTGAACGCTAAATACATATCAATTAAAATTATCCACCACTCATAAAATCTGGGTAATTTTTATAAAATTCTTTTTCAGTAATGATTCCATATATTATCATCTTTTCTTCCTCACAAATTGGACAGAGTATTGGTTCGAAATCTTCTTTATTTCTTATAAGATGTTCTGTTTCGTTTTTCTCCAGGGTTCTGTAAATGATATTTCCGCAGTCCTCACATCGATATTCGACCTTGATAATATCATACTTTTTAAATCTTTTAAGTCTTTTTAGAGACTTTTCATTCATAAAATTTAACTCAAACTCTATTTGATAAAAGGAATATAATTTTCAACAGTCATTCCCTCTTCGGCAGCGATTTTTTGTAATCCTATAAGAGGAACAAACCTTCCAAGAATTTCAATTTCACAATATCTTTCAAAGGTTTTAATAAAGCATCTATTTAAACAAAATCCGCCTGAAAGATAAACCTTTTCAGGTTTTCCAGCAAAATGCCAGGCGTTTCTTGCCATCCCGTGTAAAAACTTTGCAATTCCAAATTCTGGTTTAAAACCTTTATTTATTTCATCAAATACCCTTTCTACTCCTAAAAGTCCGCATGCCACAGGTATAAACTCTTCCACCGGATTTAACTTTTTATAGTCAATATTATAGTAATTGCCGAGAATTTCCACAGTAAAGCCCATATTTCCGCCGCAGCTTGTATTCCAGTTAAGACTATGAAGTTCATGATTCTTAAATGTTACATATTTAGTATCTCTACCCCCAATGTCGAGAATGGTAAAATCTTTTTCTTTTATAATCTTAAGTCCCCCTTCAGCAATTGCTATCAATTGATTGATATATTTATTACATCTATTTTTAAACAGATATCCAGTTGCATAATCAAACCAATAATTATTTTCGGAAACCAAATCTTTAGT
>JABXJV010000584.1 GCA_013375355.1 Candidatus Helarchaeota archaeon | reverse complement strand
AATCAATTTTAGATTCAAGACGAGTTCCCTTTTTTAAGCGATTAAAAAGATTTAGGTCAAATTCGTAAGGATTATGCCATATTTCCAAATTGGGAATCGTTCTTCCCTTTTCTTTTTCTTTATCAAAATGTACATTTGGAAAATTTACAAATAGGACCCTATTACCATCGTTTGACAATAATTCTGCAAAATGATGGATTCTGTTGTATGTAGAAAAGTTCCAAGGAATCGGGTTAATCAATATTACGTCCATGTTAAATTTTCCTCAATTCAATAAGTAACAACCTAACTATTTATTTTGATATTTAATAATAACAAAATTCTAAAAATAACGCTTAAAAATTTAGCTCAATTTTCCAATAATCCATTTTAAGGAATATCTATACCTAGATTTTTCCCATAGAATGCGTAAAACCCAAATTCCACAATAAAAAGAGAAAGCTATTATGTAATGGGAAAATAATGAAATTCTATTTGGTCCACCGAAAAATGGTAAAAGATACCATCCAAAATAAGCATGAAGAACGAGGATCGTTAGAGAAATTTCTCCTAAGAATGTTATGATTTTAAATATTTGGATTTCTTTACCCTTAATATCTTGAATCCAATAGAATAATGCAAAAATTAAAAAAGCAATCCCTTGTGACCAAAAATTATAACCTGTGTTCCCTACCATTTTGTCAGCCGGAGTTAATGGATAAAGGTTTGATAATATTTCTAAAAATAAGCCTATAATAATAAATACAATCCCCAATATTACTAAATTCTTAAGAAATGGAGTATTTTTTTGGTTATTAACATGTTTTAAAATAGATTTTCCCATCCATACTCCTACAATTACAAAAAATATATGCGGAAATATAGGGAATCCTGGAGTAACTAAAACGCCTCTAATAAAGGCAAAAAAATTCCAGGGTAATTTATAAGTAATGATAGTTAGATAATTGTAATCGAAATAAAGAGCCATATCTGCTTGGTAATCTAAAAGAACTCTTAAAAATGGACTAATAATAATAACCGCAATAGCACATAACCAAATTGTTTTATCGGAATATTTTTCAAGATAAAGGGAAATTATAATCGAAATTCCAATTAAAGATAAAATTCCCCAAGCCCAGACTGATTTAAGACCAAATACAGTAGGACTTAATATGAAATGTATAATTGTAATTACTAATCCCCTTTTAATAATATGGGATTTGATCTCTTCTTCTGATTCTCCCCTATTTCTCCGGTTATTTACTGATAAAACTACGCTAATCCCTACAATCATGAGAAAAATGGGAGCCCCAACAATTCCTAAAAAATGAATGATGGTTATAGGCTCTAAAACTGAACGAATAACAAAAAGATTTGCGAAATGGAATTCTAACATAATAAAGACTGCAAAACCTCTTAAAAAATCTACAGATTTAAGCCTTGGAATTTTTAATTTAGGTGGGATAACGTTAGTTTTTTTTTGCAATCTATCTCACTTAATAATAAGCTACCAATTTGATAAGAAAATTAGATTATTAAATTTAACTTAAATTTCTTAAGAAAAATTCTAAACTTCCTTTAAATTTAATTTTACTCCAAAAGGTGCTCAATATAAAAATAATTAATATAAAAAATATAAAAATTAAATAGAATGAATAAGTTGACAGCTTCTGAACGCCTCCACTTAAAAAAATAACAGTATATCCGAAAATTACATGGAGATAGAATAAGGTTAAGGACAAACTGCTTAAAAAAGTAAAAATTCTGAGGTGAGGGGCCTTATTAATATCTTGGATCCAATAAATTATTAAGAATACCAAACCCCAAATACCAAAGCTTTGAATTAAATGAAAACCTAGGTCCCAAGGACTAAAATTCGGATTAAATCTTATTAAAGTACTTAAAAAAATTATTAAAATAAAGGTTATTAGCAATTTTGATAATAATTTTAATGACATTTCTCTATTTTTTGTATTTATTACATATTCAGCAAGTATTGATCCAAATATAGCCATGGATGATTGTGGAATAATTGGACATGTCCCATTAGAGATCATACCCGCAATAAACCTATCCAAAGACCATGGTGCATTATATATAAAAAAAGTATAATCTAGTTCCATATGGAGAATTATTCTCAAAGATGGATAAAAAAATATCATCAAACCTATTAAAATTAATCTCCATTTTATTGGAAATTTAGAAGTATAATAGACTATAATCCCAGAGACTGCAATTGTAGCTATTTCGTCCCACCACCAGACATTTCTTCCTGGTTCCCAATAAAAATAAAGAAAATGTAGAAAGAAATGAAAAAGAAGTAAGATTAAACCACGTTTTATAACATGAATTTGAATCTCTGATTCTGGGAAATTTTGCATTCTCCTTCTTTCAATTGCAATTCTTTGGCTCATTCCTGAGACCATAATGAAAATTGGGGCTGCAACCATACCCAGATATGGTATAGGAGATAATAATAATTCATACTCCCAATATCCAAAAAGCCATAACGCACTGGCTGAAGTCCACCATGAGGCAAAATGAAACATAAGATAAAAAATAACACAAAGCCCTCTTAATGTATCAATTGAATTAATTCTTTCCATTTTTTCCAAAGGAATCACAAATTCCATGATAAAAGGAATTTTTAACTTAATATTCCCAAAAACCACTCAAGTGAATATTTAAAATTATTTCTTTTCCATAATTCGCCTAAAATATAAGTGAAAACAAAGAATAATAAGAAAATTATAAAGAAGGAATACATTCGTAAAATTTGCTCATCACCGATAACTTCAACAATAATTATTGCGTAAAATGCATGAACGAAAAATATAGTTAAAGTCAATCTTCCAACTAAATTAATAATATCCAGTACTACAAATTTTACTCTTTTTATATCTTCTATCCAATAAAAACCGGCTATTATAAAGCAATTAAGGCCTATCACCCATATTATGTTACCAGTATTAAAAATATTTAAATCTGCTATAGTAAAAGTTGGAAATTTTAGAACATCCATAATAAGACCTATGGGAAATAAAATTGCTCCAATTATCATCAATTTTTTTAAAGCTTCATCCATATTATTTTCTTTAATCCCTGTAATTAGATATTCACCTAATATACTACCTGCTATTACAAAACCAATCCATGGAAATAGTGCAAAGCCTGGCGCAATTAATGTAGCTTTTAACCATTCTTGAATCGTCCATGGGGCTGCAAAACCTACTCTACCAAGGAAATCATTAATATCAATGAATAATAAACGCAATACGGGAGAAATTCCTATAATAATACCTGCTATTATTCCTCGTGTTAATTTAGAATAACGCATTAAGTAACAAGTTATAATTATCGAAAAACCTAATAATGAGAAAATTCCACTTGCCCATGATGCAGCAAATCCGAATGCTCCTATATTCATGAGTTGATTTAGAAATATTAAAATAAACCCCCGCTTTATAATGTGTTTCAGGCTCTCTGTTGAAGGTTCTCCCCTTAATTTTCTATTTTCTAAGGATATAGCCAAAGAAACTCCTGGGATTATTATAAACAGTGGCAACCCGATTATATAAATTATTGACATATAATCCAATTGAGCCTTTAGGAAAGGAATAACCCAAAGGTTGGCAAAATGTATTTGGAGCATATTAGTTAATTTAAGACCTCTTAGAGTATCTAATGAAAAGATACGAGGAATTCTTGTAATTTTTTTTGTATTTATATCATTCAATAATATCACTAGGTTATTTATAAACCATAATTAGTCTAAAAGATTGAATTAAATCAAAATAATCAGTTAAAAAACGATTAGTAAAATAATAAAGAATAATTAATCTTTTTTAAGTTTAAGAGATTTATAAAGCTGTCTTTGGACAATGAATTTCTGAATGTCTGTTGTTCCTCCAACTACCCACATGACAGGACCTGCTCGCCACATAGCAGCCGGAAGTTCGTATCTATAGGTTATGGCTTTCCCTGCAAGAGTCTGAATACAAGCATTAGTTACTTCGATTTGCATTTCTGAAGCATTTGCAAATGCCATAGAGGCTGCAAGAGTTGCAAATTCTTCATCTCTTTGATCGAGATATCTTGCAGCTTCGAGAGTGAGTAATCTAGAGGCATGAATTTTAAGAGCCGAATCTGCGATTCGAAAACTAACTGCTTGTTGTCGAGATACTGGACGTCCAAATTGAACTCTTTCATTTGAATATTTTAAAGCGATATCAAATGCCGCTTGAGCATTCCCCACGCAACTCGCGGCCATAATCGCTCTCTCGACATTCAATTCTGACATTAATATTGGAAAACCTTTCCCTTCTTTACCCAAAAGATTTTCAACTGGAATACGTAAATCATCAAATTCAAGTCTCGCACAAGTTGCACCAATTATTCCCAAAAGTTCATATTCTTCAGCTATTTTAAAACCTTTAGTTTTAGATTCTACAAGAAAACCTGTTATTCTTTTTCGAGGATCCTTCTCCTCTTGAAGATGTTCAAGAACCCCAAAAATAGCTAGGATATCAGCTGTTGAACCATTTGTTATATATTTCTTATGGCCGTTTATTATATATTCATCTCCTTCGCGAACAATCTTTGTCTGCATATTAGATAGGTCCGAACCAGCTTCATCTTCGCTCATGCATATAGCTCCGATTTGTTCTCCTGATATGATTTTAGGTAAGTATTTTTCTTTTTGTTCCTCAGTTCCGAAAACTGAAAGAGGCATGCCGAAAAAAATTGTAGAGACCGCACGTGTCATATTAATTGAGGGATCAACCTTACCGCATTCCTCTGATATTATACATTCTGCCATGACACCCTTTTCTGTGCCACCATATTTTTTCTGATGGATTGCGCCCAACAAGCCTTTTTTTGCCATTATCTTTATTGCCTTTCGCATTGCAGAATAATCCCCCCTAAGAGCAGGTTCAACATATTGTGGAATGTTTTCTTGAAGATATGTTCTGATTTCTTTTTGAAATTCAAGTTCTTCTTTAGTATAAAACACGGATGTATTCAAATTATCAATCCCTTTCAATAATTATATTTTCTATTTGTGTTTTTTAATAAAAAAGTGTTACTATATTAACCTCTTAAAAAATACTCAAGGCTATATTTATAGTTTTTACGCTTCCAAATTAAGGCTATAATATAAATTAAAATAAATAAGCTTAATCCCATCACTGTAAAAGGTAAAACATGGAAATAATTATATAAGTTAAGAGGAAGGAAAAAGTATACTGCAATTAGAAAGTGAGTTACAAATAAAGTTAAAGAAATGTTCCCAATTAACATGATTGGGTTAAAAACTCTCCATTTTTTCTTTTTAATATCTTGAATATATAAAAGAACTGAATAAAGAACTGCAAAATTACCAATCGAGAAGAGATAATAGATCCATTGATTAAATATCCATGGATAGTCGTGATAGATTGGAATTACAATATTTAAAGACTTGACAACAAACCATAAATCATAACGTGCAGAAGCTAAAAAAAGAATATCAAAAATAATTGGATTATTTATATCTACAAAGTTGAAAACAATCCATAAATCAATTGGAAAAGTCACAACAAAAAGCAAAATTCCAATTAATAATAAATAGCGCTGATATTGACTAATTTTATCATTTCTAACTGCTTCTATCCAGTAACTCCCAAGTAATGTTCCAATTAACATATTAGCTAAAACATGAAATCCAACTCTTACAGGCATATTTGCATCTAAAATTATTAATGCAAATCCAATAGCTCCATAGGCAAGTTTAGGTGGTTTTAAGACCATTATAAAAGCGTTTATTATATATGATAACCCAATCATTGCCATTACATTCCAATCTAATATTAATAGGGGATTAATTGATAAAACAGTTATGTATGAGCCTAAATTCATAAGGATACTAATTGCTATTATTATTAAACCTCTTTTTAATATGTATTTTGATAGTTCTTTTATCGGAATTTCTTTTTCTAATCGTCTTTGAATAGCAAAACTTAAGGTAATTCCGATAAGAATAATAAAAAATGGAAATCCATGATTCATAGAGTAATTTGCAATCCAAAAATCAAAAACTCTACCAAGTTCAGATTCTTTATTATAAAACCAGTGATAATAATGCCCAAAAACCATAAAGAATGTAGCAATTCCTCTAATAGTTTCAATAGTCCTAACTCTTGGGAGCCTTTGGGTTTTCTTCATACTTGGTAATTGAGTTTGTTCTCCCATAATACTCACATTTGAGCCTAACTTAATTTTCGAATTACCCATTCTAATGAGTATTTCATCTTAAATCTCATCCAAAAAATTGAGATAATCCACATAAAGAAAGTAAACGAGAAGGTAACTATTTGTAAAGAATATGTTGCTATTAGATTTCCAGGCTTGAATATTACAAAATAAATAACGGTTTTGATAAAAGGGTCTGAAATAAATTTATTAAGAGTAAACGCCCCAATGGTAGAGCTTAAAATAGGACCAACAAAATATTTCGCGAATAAAAGATGAACTACATAAATCGTAAAAGATAATGGACTTAAATTGGTTATTTCACGTATGATTGGTAAATTTCGCATTTTAATATCTTGAAGCCAAAAAAATAATCCAAAAAAGGATAAAAATACTCCTGTGGAAAAAATAATATGAATTTCATGTTCAAACTCTTGAATTAATGACATAACACCAGGTAATCTTAAATTTGGATCAATAAGTGCTCCAAATATGCAAATTAACACGCCATAAATAATATACATTTTTGGAATTGAGCTCATTTTACCTTCTCTGATTTTATTACGGGTAGTAGTGCCAATAATCGTGCCGATTAAGACCATATTAAATGAAAATGGGTTCCAAATGTCATGAATTTCAATAGTATGACCCAATATATCATGTAATAAGAATGGATCCCAAACCCAAATCCCCCAAATATTATGAAAGGTGAGTATACCGATTAATTGAGAAAGAGGATTAAGAATAAGAAGTATGCATGTTATAATAACCCGTTGGGGCATAGTTAGTTTCAACAGAAAATATGCAATAATTGTAGAGAATCCAATTAAAACGATTATGTTCCAAATCCACAATCTAGAGATTGGTTCAGTTAATAAATTTATAATATATCCAACTCCCCAAATGAAAAATCCTCTTCTAAATATGGCATTTCTTATCTCTTTTTCAGAAAATTTTATTTTTTTATTCTCAACATAAAAAACCAAGCTAAATCCTACACAAATTAGAAAAATAGGAGCTCCAATTGGACCAAACCACATACCATACCAATCCCACCAACCCCAAGAGAGCTCATCTCCATTTAAAAACCAAAGCCCGAAGTGCCCAGTAATCATAATTAAAATGGCAATGGCCCGCAAAAAATCAATGGAATGAATTCTAGGAATTCTTTTTAGAGGTTCTCTTTTTTCTACTTTAGTTGTTGCTAAATTTTCCATAAATATCAGACAATTGAGAAATTTTTATATATTTATTTTTTTTTTCAACTTGCTTTAAAGAAAATAAAATGGTTAATTTTGAGAATAATAATTGATGTGAAGAAAATTAGAATATTGCTAATAATAAAATTTTTGTAATTTAAATCAAAATAACCAAAAATAATGAGGAAAATGCTATAAAAATACCAAATTTTTTATATAGTTATTCTTTTAACGATAAAAGGTTAAATTTTTAAAAAAAATCTCTAAAAAAACATTAATACTTAATTTGAAGTCATTAAGAATTTAACAAACTCTAAATTCTTGAATTGTATATCAATAGTGATTAGATGGCTAAAAGAAATCCTAAGGGTCTTGAAAAAACAAGAGTATCAGAAAATAGTATTTTTGTTTTCTTACAAATAGCCATAACGGGATTATTAGGTATTTTCAACTCTATACTTTTAGTTTGGGGAATAAATACATACTATCCTTTTTTTGGAGGAGAGATTTACGGTCGTTTGGGTTTTATTCAAACCATAGTTCTGATTTTTACTCCATTTTTATACGTAGGATTTTTACTTACATTAACTAAAAGAATTGCTGAACATTATGCAATTAATGATGAATTCAGTAAGCAAAAAGTAAAATATACCCTCCAATTTGCCTTTTTAACAATAGGGATTCTCACTTCATCTTTTTATTTTATTTTTATTTTCTTTATCATTCCCCCATCTTATCAGTTCGATCTTGTAAACATGCCTCTTTTTTATGGTTTATTTGGAATGGTTTGGATCTTAAATATTATTTCAGTTATTTCAACAGGAGTATTACAGGGTTTTCAAAAATATAGATTTGTAACCTATAGCAGTTCTGCGTCAGTATTTTTTATTACAATATCATATCTATTATTGGCTTTTACGAATAATCTTAATTTAATGACTGTAACAATTGTATTGTTAATCTCTGAACTAATAAAGGGAGTAATTGCTCTTGGATATATGATGTATTTATTAAAAAATTATGAAATTCTTGACGCAGAGATGAATTTATCTTCTCAACAGAAAAAGGAAGAAAGAACAGAACTCATGAAATGTAATGTAATATTTATGTTATTGAATCTCTTTCATATTTTTATTTTCTATTATGATAAAGTTCTCATTTATTTCTTCTTAAATTCATATACAGAACTAGCCTATTATTTTATTGCCAATTATATTTTCACATTTCTATTTCCCATCTCATGTGCTATTTTCAATGCACTTCTTCCAGCCTCTTCAGAACAAAATATTCTAGAAAATAAAGAAAATCTTGTCAAATATGTAAATTTAGGCTCAAAATATGCTTTATATATTTCAGTAATACTGGCGATTTTTATGGGGACTGTAATAAGTGAGGTTATGCCAATTGTTTATGGGGAATTTGGTTATGAGTCGATTGAATATTTACCATTCTTTGCTATTATATTAATATTTGAAACTT
>JABXJV010000583.1 GCA_013375355.1 Candidatus Helarchaeota archaeon | reverse complement strand
CCGCGGTTTAGGAAACCTATGACCCGGGGTTTTGGCAGTCCCACTGAATGGGCGTATCCTGGATCCAGCCTAACTTCTAGCTTTTTTGTGTTCCTACCAATTTGTGTGAATTTGCCTCAATTTGTACCGGTTATAGTCACAAATTGGTCACAAAATTTTGGTATCAAGAAGAAGGAACAACCAACGAACTCGGCAAACTTTGTAAATCAAAAAAACTACTACTCACCAGTGGCATAAGGCAGACTTCTTCCTTATCCGTTAAATCTTAAAATATCCTATTGCCTTTAATGTTTTGCAAATATGCAAAGTCTTACTGTTAGGAAAACTGAAAACGGACTGCAGGTGAGCGACCCGCATATTCGCTGTTATATTCGCCAGAGTGAAACGAAGATAAAGCTAATCTGCAGTAGTTTTTGCAAAGCGAAAATTAGCGAATAGTAATTCCAGGGGCGTTGTATTGAAATAAGAGATGAAAAGGCAATTCTTTATTGTATCTCTTTTTTAATCTCTTCTAAAAAGGATTTTATTTTTTCTAATATCTTTCTTTGAAAATGGACTAGAAAAGACTCCTCAATTTCATCTATGGTCTTCTTGTTTGCATATCTAGTATATATTGAAGTAATCGTTTTTTTCTTCTTTATTATCTCTTTTTTATCACCATGTTCTATATTATGAAAAAAGTCAGTCCTTAAATGTTTTATATCAAATAAAATAGAATCGTCTTTGATTAAGCTCTCAGGTATTCTCCTTAAAGCACCAGAACCTTCATAAACTAATTTATAAAGAGAATCAATAAATTCTTTGAATTCATTTTTAGATGATACGGGAGTGCTAATAATTCTTACACATTTCAAGGACTCTGTTGTCATTTTAAATAAATCAATATATTCATGTTTTGTCGCATATGATTTATTGATTTGTGAGATTAAGTCAATTGCATCATCGATTAGTTGTTTTATATTATCTTTCTTTTGAAGTTCAATGATTTCCTGATCTTTTTCTGGAACATCCAAATGATTTTTGAAGTTTGAATCAAAATTAATCAGTCTTCTACGAAGAACCCGATGTCTTCTTAAGATAGAATCTTTGCTGTCAGCAGCTTGATTAACGCGTGATTGATAAATAATTAACTCTGTGTCTTCGGCATCACCACCTTTTTCGATCTCGTTTCTCAGTATCTGCTGGAAGTCAATATAAAATTTTCTTAGCTTTTTTCTATTTTCTTTATTAAAATTAAGACTGTTATCGGTCAATTCAGATAATAGTAGATAAAAAGAAATTACTGCAGCTCTATTTCTAAAAGCAGATGTTTTAGTTGGAAATATTTTGTCTATTTCTCCGATAACTCTTAATATTTTCTTCCCTTTTTGAGAATTTACATCAAATAATTTATTTCTATTGTAAAATTCACCTAAATCGGAAAATTTTGCATTCTTTATTCCATCTATTTCTAGTAAACAAATTTGTGCAGCAATAGCTTGAAATGCATATCGTCTATTACTGAGAGGTGTTTTTCTATCAAAAAAATCATTTTCAGAAAGATCTTTTGCAAAATCTCTCATATTTCCACTCATAGCATTCAGTTTTTCAGCTGAATTTAATGGCATTCCTAATTGAAGTCTTGCAAACAATTCTCTTAGTTCATCGTCGCTTGCATCATGGATTAATTCTATGTCTAATTCGTAATCATCAAAAATATCCTTTACTTTATCTGGTAGATCGTTATAGTATAATCCAGCATATTCACCAGATTCCTTAGGTAATTTCAGTTCGTTATCATAGAATTTAAAAATTGCAGTTATTCTTTGCTGACCATCTATACATTCAAAATTTTCTTCCTCAACAACACGAAGATATATTTTAGGTATATCCCACTTTTTGAGAACCGTATCCATTAGTTTTTGCTGCTTTATTTCAGACCAAACTTTTTCTCTTTGAAAATCTGGTTGCAAGTCATATCTATCTCTTCTACGATACAATTTATCCAAAGCTTTTTTATCATTTCTGATATCCATTTTCTATCCTTACCTGATGTTTGTAATGTGCAAATATAATATCAATTATTAAATGTTCCCGATAGACAATTCTCCGCTATGAATAACCCCTGAAATTATTGAATATAGTTTGTTCATACCCAAGCTAACTTCGGATATCCTTCCGCCTTATAGGAACCAGGTTTAGATATACCATTTTTG
>JABXJV010000582.1 GCA_013375355.1 Candidatus Helarchaeota archaeon | reverse complement strand
TTTACCATTAAAAATTGTTTTTCATTACAATTTTAATTGTAGGAGATTTAATTTGACTGAAGTTAGACAGGTAAGCTTAGAAGATGAAATAAAAGAAGTGGCAAAAAAGGTTGGAGCGGCCGCAGTTGGTATAACTTCTAAAGAAAGGTTAATGGACTGTTCTGACCCTACATATATACTACCGAATGCCGAATCAGTAATTGGATTTATTGTTCCAATAGATAAGAAAATAATTCGTAATTTCTTACAAAAAACTGATTTTTCAGCACAAAAGACGATGAATCTGACTGAAGGAAAGACATACCACAAAATTGAAGACATCGGAAATGCAATCAAGGATTTCTTAGAATCAAGAGGTTACGAAGCTGTCAATTGTGAAATTAATATGGATTATCGTAGAATTAAGAGAAGGGGTAAGAGACAGATCGAACAATTGGAACAATTAATTAATTTAGCACAAAATGAACCAGATAATCCTATGATTCAAGCTATGAAAAAAGGTGGTATGAAAGTTTTTAATCTAAATTTGACCCCCAAAATATCCCATCGATATGTGAGTGTTGCATGTGGGCTTGGTAGGCTTGGATGGAGTGGAAACTTAATGACGCCAAAATACGGAGCTCGAGTATATCTCGGATCCGTTGTAACAAATGTAAAGTTAAAACCTGACCCTTACTTAGAGGACAACCCTTGCAGTAAATGTAAAGTCTGTGTTTCGGCTTGTCAAGGTCAATTTTTCGATGGAAACGAAACCCAAACTGTAAATATTGGGGATATTGAGGAAACAATCGGTAAAAAACATACTTTAGCCAAATGTATACTTTCGTGTGGTGCGTTTACGGGACAATCTAAGTTTAAAAATTGGTCAACATGGTCTCCATGGAGAATTGAAATCCCTACTGATGACAAAGAAGCTGAGAAGCTAATACAACAAACATTTATTAATTATTTATTAGCAGGTGGGGATAAAGCACAGAATGTCTTGCGTCTTGCCATAGATACACAGTTAGGTTTTTCTAAAAAAGTCAAACCTGCCGAAGAATTTCAAGTAACTTGCGGTTTTTGTCAATTAGTTTGTTGGGAAACTGAAGAAGAAAGGCGAGAAAATGCAAAAATAGTAAGATCTTCTGGTGTGATTGAGCTAGAAGAAGATAAAAAAGTAATTAAAAAATTGTAAAATCAAACAAAATTAAAATATTAATTGATAATTAAATTTCTGGTGCGCCCTCAATTTTTATCTTAACTTGTTCTCTCAGATTTTTAAATAGAACTTTACAAACTTCCCTAGAACGATTGATCTCGATATGATTTTGCATCAAGATTGCACCCATTAGAAAATCTGAGAGTTCTTCAATGAGAACATATTGATCATTCATTCTGATAATCATTTGTTTAGAATGAATTCCTGATCTCCAATTATTTTCAATGAGTTTTACAATATATTGTTTATATTTTTCATTTGTTATGCTTGAAAGCATTGCGTCTCCTCTAGAAGTAAGAATCAATATGCCGTCGATTTTGTCATCTTTTAGTTCTAATAAATTTTCTAATTTTTCAATTAGCATTATTCTGTCGATGTCTACTTTAATAATAATCAATTCAACTTGTTTTTCAAATCCTCTAAAAACCTCAACATCCCTATCCCATTTTTCTAAGTACCTGCCGTAATTTTGAAAGAATTTAAGGCTTATTTTGTTAAGGATATCTTGTACTTGTGCAATACTTTCGTTTTCATCAATAATTGCTACAAAAATGTAATCATTCGATTCACTAAATACTAACCTGACATCCTCAATTTCCATAATTTCGGGCTTTTTATTTATTAATTCCTTTGAGAATAAGCACATGGCGGAAAAAAATCCCGATATTAAATCTGGACCAACTCTTCGGTCTTTTAATTCAGAGAATTGTTGGTGATAAACACAAGTGCCTTTACTTTCTAAAATGTAAATGTCGTAATACAAAGGGATGCACTTGAAAATTTATTTTAAAAATAACTATTAACTAATTAATAGTTGTATTAAATTATTTAAAAATGTCGGAAAAAATTAAGTAAATTTCAATTTAGTAATAAATTTCTTCTGATTTTTATCAGTATATTTCAATTTTCGCCGATAAAATGAAAAAAAATAAAATTTTTTTATGAAATTCTCAAAAAAAAAAGAATTTTTAATGAATTTCTTATTTGAATTAACTGATTTACCGAAAATAATATATTTAAGTAATGAACGATTTCTATTTTTTATACGAATTAATCTAGATTTTTAACAGAATACTAAAATTCTTGAAAATAAAAAGATAGGAAAAGCAAGTCTAAAGTTATGGTACAAGATGTTAGAGAGCATACATATTATTAATAGCGAGTCGGGAATTAGCTTATTTATTAAGAAATATACTTCAATCCCCGTTAAAGATGACATTATACTTGCCGGGTTTTTAAAAGCTATGGAAGATTTAAGTCAAGAAACTAAAAATGAGTCAATCCAAGAAATTATCCTTAATGAATCAAAGATTATTTTTTATAAAATCCCCCCAATTATTGTGGTAGGGATAACTCCAAAAATTGATGATAGCGAGATGACACGAAATGTTCTCAAGATAATTGGGGAGCAGTTTATAGAAAAATATAAAACACATTTAAAATATTTTTCAGGGAAAATTTCCGATTTTGAAGATTTTTCAGGAAAAATAGATGAAATTGTTGGAAAACAATATGGTTTAATAACCCCAGAGCCAAAGAAAAGTGAGATTTCGTTTGATCCACTTAATAGTTTTATTAAATATATAAGAAAACCCGAACTTGTTTTCTATAACATTGTTGAAAGAACAAAGGATTTAAGAGAAAAGACTGTTAAGTCCTATCGGGATATTATGCAGGTTTTTACAAATAGAAGACGTTATGAATTAAAAGAAAAAATAGAAGAATAACATCTATTTTTGACTTTTCCAAAAAGTTTTAACTAGAATTTTTATTTAGAGTGATATTATGGCAAGAGTATTTTTTCCAATTGAAAAAGGACCAGTTCAATGTCCTAATTGTGGGAAATATTTAACTCCACTTAATTTAATAATTTTGGAGCAAAATCAACAAAAAAGAAGAATTCAATGTGCGTATTGTGGGCATGAATGGGAAATAACACAAGATAAACCAGATTTTTACACTATTATCTAGTCTTCTATAAATATTTATATTCTATCCAAGAAAATTGGAATTATAATTCTGGGAATAAATTTTTAATTTATGAAACTATGACGGATGATAAAATTGGATCTAGAAACAAAATTAAACTTAATCACTAGGAATACTGAAGAAATTTTGACCGAAAAAGATTTAAGAATTCTTTTAGACGCCGGTCATCATTTTAAACATTATATAGGGTTTGAAGTCTCAGGGAAAATACATTTAGGAACAGGTATAATGTGTATGAACAAAATTAAAGATTTTATGGATGCAGGTGTAGATGTTTCTATTTTTCTTGCAGACTGGCATAGTTGGATTAATGATAAACTTGGAGGAAATATGGAAACTATAAAAAGGGTCGGAGTCGGTTATTTTAAAGAAGGAATGAAAGCAAGCTTAGAATGTATCGGTGGAAATCCTGATAAATTGAAATTTATTTTAGGTTCGGAATTATATCATAATAATGATGATTATTGGGCAACCTTAATTGAAATTGGTAAAAACACGACTTTATCAAGAGTTAAGAGAAGTATTACTATCATGGGAAGAAAGGAAGGTGATTCAGTCGATTTTGCTAAATTAATGTATCCTCCTATGCAAGTAGCGGATATATTTATTCAAGAAATTTCTTTACCTCATGCCGGTTCGGACCAAAGAAAAGCACAAGTTATTGCTAGAGATGTAGCGTTAAAATTAAAATTAAAACCTCTATTAGACAGGGAAGGTAATAAAATAAAACCTGTTGCTGTTCATCATCCTTTAATTCTCGGTCTTGGAAAACCGTCAATCTGGCCCATACCTAAAGATCAATTGCAGGAATTATGGTCTTCTCTAAAAATGAGCAAGTCAAAACCGGATACCTGTATTTTCATCCATGATTCACCAAAAGAAATTAAAAGAAAAATTAAAAACGCGTTTTGTCCAGAAGGAGAAATAGAATTTAATCCAATTTTGGATTGGACAAAACATTTAATTTTTAGAGAGGATAGATCGAAACTTTTAATAGAAAGACCTGAAAAATTTGGTGGAGATATAACTTTTTATACTTATACCGAATTGGAAAAAGCTTTTCAAGAGAAAAAATTACATCCAATGGACCTAAAAAATGCAGTTGCAAATAAATTAATTGAACTTTTAGAACCCGCTAGAAATCATTTTGAAAAACCTAGAGTTAAAAAAATGCTAGAAGAGCTAAATAAACTAATTATAACTAGATAACTTATTAATTTTATCATTTCCTAATTTAAATCATTTATTATTTCTTTAATTCTTACTTATTTTAAGCTTATTTCAATTAAATACCCTAAATTTATTTAAAGAACTTGCATATACTAAAAGATATTTATATCGAAAAAATATATTACATTTTACCTATTATTGGAGACGAATTCGTTGAATAAAAAACATTTTTCCCTAGTATTGATAGTTTGTTTGACTATACTTCCACTGTTAAACGTTGATGTTCAAAAATTGGCTTTTATTAACCAACAAAATAACGAAAATGCTGTTTTATCAACAAAACAAGGAAATCCCAGTCATAATGTCGTTTTAATACTATTAAACTCTACTTTAGATGGTATTATAACTCTAACTACATTCATGAATGATATTAGGAACGGATTAAAATGTAATGTGACAAAATATGCTTTTCCTAATAATTGGACTTGCACACAACTTCGTAGTTTTCTAAATTCTACCTATCAAAACTTAGGACTTCGTGGAGCTATCTTAATTGGACAAGCACCAAGTTTTATCTACAACCATACATACAATATTGGTAATCTTACTCATCCTAATTGGGTTAATTACCAATTTCCATGGGATTATTATTATATGGACCTAGATGGTATTTATATTGATATAGATGGAGATTTAATAATGGATTCTATGGGTGGAAATAATCTTCCAGAAATCTGGGTTTCACGTATAGATGCTAGTCAGTTAGCTGGAAATGAAACGGTTTATTATCAAGATTTTTTCACAAGAAACCACTTAGTAAGAAACGTCGGTTCCAGAGGACCTCAGAGAGGACTATTATGGGTAGATGATACATGGGGAAATAATTCAGGATATTCTCAAATAATTGATGGATGGTTTGGCCAATTATACCCTCTTGCTAATCGTACATTATATGATCAGGAATCATTGACAAATAGATCAACATATTTAACTAATTTATCCTTAAATTATGAATGGCTATGGACTAATATTCATTCATTTGCAGATCAACACGCATTTGAAGAAAATATGGGTCCAGGAACATATAATTATTCAACATATACCGAAATAAACCAAACACAAAAAAATATGACTTTTTATAATCTCTATACTTGCACTACAGGAAATTTTTCAACACCAAATTATCTTGCTGGATATTATATATTTGGAAATACAAATGGACAAGTATCTATGGCATGTGCTAGAACGGGGGGATTTTGGTTTGGAACTTCTACATTTTTCCAACAATTATCTACTGGATATTGCATAGGTGATGCTTGGAGAGATATGAATTGGTATGGATACAATGGATTACATGGCATTTACTGGCAAGATACTACTGAAGGATGCAATCTTTTTGGAGATCCTACATTACGAAATACGAAGATTAATACTAATATTTCCATAGATTACATTCCAAATGTAAATCAAACTGATAATGTGACAATCACTGGATCAATCTTAGATGATGATCTTTGGTATCTTTATAACGTTACTCTACAATTTGAAGTGCATAATGGAACATCCTGGATAATATTAGGTAATCGTTCTACAGATAATAATGGAAAAGCCTTTTATACATTAAATGTAACGGGTTTACCCACAGGTTTAAGACAAGTTAGGGTTAATTATGCTGGTGATCCAAATTTTCAGGCGTTTTCTCAAACAAGTTCTTTTAACATAATAGCTGCACCGCCACCTTCAGATGATGATGGGATAGATTGGAATCTTATATTATTAATATTGTTATTAATACTTCTGGGGTAATAATGAAATAATAAGAGCAGATGGAATTTCAATAGTTATTATAAAAAGCATAATAATTTTTTTTCCCTTTTTTTGTAAAAAACACCTTTATTTACACAGTTAGAAAAATGATTCACAAATATTTTTAATTCATAAAATAATTTTTATTTGTAAAATAAAATTTAATTATTAGTTTTATACTAATTCTAATGAAATTTAGTTTGATTTTAAAGAGATAATAGAATATTTAGAAATTTTAAACGAGATGATATTATTGGGAAAAGCTATATTAATAACGGGTAGCGCAGGTTCATATGGTTCGGCGCTTGTCAAAGTTGGACGTGAATGGGGTTATGATGTATATCATACCGATATTCGTGAACCAGATCAACCAGATAAAAAGTTCATAAAGGCAGATATTTCAGATAAAGAATCCATTAAACCCTTAGGTGAACTTGAACTCGATGCAGTTATTCATTGTGCAGGCGTTATAGACATTACAGCGACGGAGCTTCATAAAAAAGTACATTTAGAAGGAACCGAAAATTTAATCGATTTATTAGGAGATAAAGTCAAGGTTTGGGTGACAGTTTCTTCAGCTGCAATTCATGGTGGAACAGAAGAGGATATTGCAATAACCGAAGATAAACCCCGAACTCTAGAAGACTCTTATACAAGAACCAAAGCAGAAGAATATGATTTAACATTAGAAAAACTGCCAAATAAATCAATAATTATTGAACCAGCTTTAATTTATGATGAAAAGAATCGATATATGTTTAAGGAAATTGTCGAGATTGCGGCGATGGGTGTTCTATTTGTTCTTGTTGAAAGGGGATCTTTCAAATTGAATATGGTGCACCCTCTTGATATTGCACCTGCAACATTATTATTAATGGAACGTGGTGAATTTGGGCAATCATATATTGTTTGTGATGATTATCCTGTTACCATGCGTGATCTGGCAGACTTAACTGCTCAAGTAACACATGGAAGATTTTATAATCCTAAACGTTCAATAGGCAAAGATTTCCTAAAGAATATGATGAGACAAATGGATAGACTTATGGAAAATATGCCATCATTAGAAGGAATGGAACCTATGGGTACTATGATGGAGGAGATGGGAATTGAGTTGGGTGGATTTGAAATGCCAATGGATCCTTCTTATATGATGACTCACCACCGATTTTCGAACAAAAAAGCCAAAGAAATTACAAAGAAAAATGCAAAACAATGGAGGATATTGGAAAAAACTACTAATTATTTCCCGAATGGATGGTATCCAGAAATAAATCCATTCTTTGAAATTCCTAAAGTAATCAAATTTTGGACTGAGCAAAATCCGCCGGTCATTAAGAAGAAATATGAACTTCCCGATATGTTGGAGTTTTTTTACGATTATATTTCTGGGATGTTTTAGTTCCATTAGTGATTGAAATGAGCAAGTCGGACGGTTATACAGGAAAAATATTAAGGGTGAACCTAAGCGAAGAATCTATAAAACAAGAACAATTATCAGAGGATTTAAAGTCTTATATCGGTGGATTAGGAATCGGTACTAAAATTATATATGATTCTACTCCTAGAAATTGTGATGCTCTAGGTCCGGATAATATTCTAGTTTTTATGACGGGTCCTCTTACGGGTAATACTGTAATGAGTGGTCGTCATGAGGTTATTTCCAAATCACCAGCAACTGGAATAATGGGATTCGCAAGTTGTGGCGGCTTTTGGGGCACAGAATTAAAAAGAGCAGGGTTTGATGGAATAGTTATATCTGGGATTGCTAAAAAACCTACTCTCTTAAAAATTGAAAATGAAAATGCTGAATTATTAGATGCTTCAGAATACTGGGGTAAGGGTATTTATCATTTGAAAAAGAATATTGATAAGAGATTTGTCGCCATAGGGTCTGCTGGAGAAAATTTAGTAAAAGTTGCTAGTATCATAGATAATGATGAACGCAGTGCGGGACGTTCTGGTATGGGAGCGGTTATGGGCTCCAAGAAATTAAAAATTATCACTGTTAAAGGAGATAAGAAACCAGAACTAAATGATCCAGAGAAAGTCAAAGAACTTACAAAAAAGACTACAGATAGATCCAAAGATTTCATCAACAAAATGTTGATAGATAATTATAAGAAATTTGGGACAGGCGCAATGTTTGGCGTAGCCCATTTAATGATGAATATTGGAATAAAGAATTGGTCAAGCAGATGGTGGGCGAATCATGTAAAGATATCTGCTCAAGAGATGCGGAAAAAATATTTTGAAAAGCAATATTATTGTCATAGGTGTATTATTGGATGTGGAAGGACTATAAGGAAAGGAGATGAGCTTGTACACGGTCCAGAATATGAAACAATGTGCGCCCTTGGGACTATGCTTTTAAATTCTAGTTTAGAAGATTTAATCGAATTAAATTGGTTATGTAATGATTATGGAATGGACACAATTTCAGCTGGTGGACTTATTGCGTTTGCAATGGAATGCTTTGAAAAGGGTCTTCTAGATGAAGAATTGAAATGGGGTGACTCCAAAAAGGCAATTGCTTTACTTAAACAAATAGCTCAAAAGCAAGGATTAGGAGCAACTTTAGCAAGTGGTATTAGAGAATCAGCAGAAAAGATTGGTGGAAATGCAAAAGACTTTGCAATGAATGTAAAAGGATTAGAACTTCCACAACATGATCCAAGATTAGGAATGGACCTCGCATATGCGACAAGTTCAAGAGGCGCAGATCACCTTCAAGGACAACCACATTTTACGAGATTTATGCCCATTAAAGAATTTGGTCAGGAAATTACAGCAAGTAAGGCACATATTATAAAAATATCTCAAGATTGGAATGTTATAGTGGATTCTTTAGTATTATGTAAATTTGGTGTTGCGCCACAAGGCTTTATGACTGTCACTGATATCGTGGATATATTAAATGCTATAACTGGAGGAGATTTTTCAGCTATTGAAATCAGAATGCTTGGTGAGAAAATTTTTACCATCCAAAGACTCTATGGCGTACGTGAAGCCAAAATATCTAGAAAAGATGATACAATTCAGCCTCTATTTTTAGAAAAAAATAAAAATTTCAATGAGGAGTTAGAAGCATACTATAGACGTCGAAACTGGGATATAAATGGAATTCCTACAGACAGATTACTATCGAAACTTGAACTAGATAAACCTGAATGGCTTTAATTTCTTCTTTTTTTAATTAATATAGATTTAATTTTAATGTCAATTATCACCTTTTTAAAAAAATATCTATTACACCACTTCTGGATAGGTGTGATTTTGATAATTGAATCTATAGTTTTATTTAAGTATGATATTACGATTTGGGCATTCATATACATTGGTATTGGTATTTTTCTCTTAATAGATGATATTTTAGCAGAAACGAGAGATATATCAATTTTTAAACTTATGCCATCAAAAATTCAAGAGGAGAATACATTAAACTTAATCGGGGCTATTTTCTTTACAATTACTCAAATTTGGTTTTTTTATCTTATTTTTTCAAAATCCTCTCAATTCATATAAATAACATTTGAAATATGTATTGACTAGAGGTTTAAAGATTAATAGGTGAACTAAGCTATGCCATTAGACAAAAGAATAACGCTCTCTCACGGTGCAGGAGGATCCGTGATGGGAGAATTAATAGAATTTATAACGGCTATCATAACTGAAAAGAATGTTCCAAATGGAATTGGTCTCAATGAGTTAGATGATGCCGGGACCATCCCAATGAAGGATTACGAAATAATCCTAACTACAGATGCTCATACAGTCTCACCAATTTTCTATCCAGGTGGTGATATAGGCCGTTTATCAATTTCAGGAACTGTGAACGATGTATTGGTTATGGGAGGTCGTCCTTTAGCAATTACGAACACTATTGTGATGGAAGAAGGATTTGAAGTATCAAAATTAAAAAGTATTTTAGAATCGATGAACGAAACCGCTAAGGAAGCCAATGTTAAGATTATTGCTGGGGATGTAAAAGTAGTTCCTCATGGGAATTTAGATCAGATATTAATATCGACTACTGGTCTGGGTATTATTGAAAAAAACAAATTAATTTTAGATTCTGGGCTACGTCCTGGTAATAAAATAATCGTAACTGGAACGATTGGAGATCATGGAATAGCAATTCTTGCTAAAAGAGAAGGGATGAAATTTGAGACTCCATTAAAATCTGATACTGCACCTTTGGTAGAAACCATT
>JABXJV010000581.1 GCA_013375355.1 Candidatus Helarchaeota archaeon | reverse complement strand
CGGCTTCGATTGGAACTGCCGGTCTTTCAGGAGGACGTGGTCTCCTCGGAGCGTTCTGGGATGTCGGAGGTATTACGTCAGTATAGACCATCATACTTGAACCAGGGGTAGCATCAATTGGTGGAATTTTATATCTTGGAAAAATTAAAAACAATATTAAACAGATAGATAATGAAGCAATAATTGATTTCTCCAGTCGGATTCTCCCTTTAACCCTAAAGTCAGCCGACGGATTTTTCTTCTGTTCCTTTGAAATTTTGAAAGGACTTTCTGGTTTTTTATTAATTTGAAAATTCTTTAATAACATATAAATTTAATTAAATCAATAATTACAGGAAATTTTTATTATAAAAATTTTCTTAACATATAAGAATATTTCAAAAGATATAAAATATTTTAAATATTATACTAAATAAGTTCAAATAATGTTCAAAAAAAAAGGCAGTGGATAAAACACTGCCTTAAATAATCAGCAATAAGGCTATTAGAATTATAAAACATTTATTCAGTTAACTGGAATCTAATAGGAATTCGAAACCAGAACCGCACTGGTTTATTTCTCTGCATTGCAGGAGTAAATTTTACGTGATTGACCGCTTCGACAGCAGCCTCATTTAAGCCCACATTTCCAAGCCCTTTCTCTACTTGAATCTGTTCGGGCGAACCATCTCTTCCAATAAGTGCTTTTATAATTACAATACCTTCAATTCCAGCTTTTTTGGCAATTTCTGGATATTTTAAATGCTTTCTTATTTCTGCATATCCACCAATAATCTTTGGCCAATTTTCCATTGGCAAAAACGGTGGAATTTCCTCTTCCTCCTCAGGGGGAGGTGGAGGAGGCGGAGGAACCTCAGCAAAGTCGAACGTTGTTTCATCAATTGTTATATCATCAGCAATATCTTCGTCTTCTGATTCTACAGGGACAGCAGGAACATTTGGAGGTGGGGGTCTCCTTACCTGTTCGGTCTGTTCAATTTCGTCTACCTTTACAAGTACGGTAGCCTGTGCAATTTCAACCGGTTTAAATTCAAATCTCGGAATGAGAACAAAAATTATTATATGTAATGCCATAGAGATGGCGACGGATAACTCTAATACCTTTCGTGATTTCCTTTTCAAATCTACTTTTGGATTTACTTTCATATAAAATCATCCTCCAAAAATTATAAATATACTATATATTCCAATATATTTAAAATAGTTTTCTGGAATTTCAGTTTGTCTTTTTGAACAGAGTAGCATAATTTACCCGCAGGGCATCAGCCCTTCGTAATTGTTCCTGAACAAGGTTTACATCACTCATCTCCACTTCCTTATCGATTTTTAGAGAAACAATAAGCATGGGGTCAGCCACCCTTTTATCATACATTAGTGTCCCAATTGCACTTATATCTCTCCTGGGAACAATTTTATCATCGAGTGAAATGCTCCCATCACTTGCAATCCATATATATGAGACATGCACCCGACTTTCCAATTTTTCAATCGCCTCTGCGGGTGGTAAACTTACTTGAAGACCAGTAAACCTTTTTAATACAGTAGTTACCATAAAAAATATAAGAAGCAGAAATATTATATCAGGCAGAGATGCAGTAGGAATATAAGGTTTACTAGCGCTTTTTTTCTTAAACTTCATCTATTTACCTTCCTTTAATATTTTTATTAATTAAAATTAATAAGACTTATCTTATGCTTCTGGTTCAGCTATAGAAATCCTCTTAGCCTCTGCTAATTTCAACTGGTCCATAACTGCAATAAAGATTTCATATTTTGTCTTTTTCCCAGTTTTAACAGAAACTATCAGATTGGGATTTTCTTGAATTCTCCTTTTTATTTCATTCTGAATATACGGTATCTGAATCGGCTCACCCTGAAGCAGAACGTCTCCATAATCGTTGATGAGTATATTAAGAAGATTCTTTTTGGGGACACTCTTTGTCTGTCCAGCAGCAGGAAGCAGCAAACTTATACCTTTATCGGTATTTATGGTTGTTGTTACGAGAAAAAATATTAAAAGAAGGAATACAATATCTGCCAAAGATGCAGTAGGTATTTCTGCTTTTTGAGTTTTTCTTTTTTCTACAAGCATTTTAAATCTCCTAAATTAAATTATTTAACTGTTTCAAGTTCAGTAAGACTGTCAACAAGGTCAGATGAACTCTCTTCCATATCAATTACAAGGTGGTCAATTCTTGACAAGAAGAAGTTGTAAAAGAACTGAATAATTATAGCCACAATCAGCCCGAATAAGGTTGTTAAGAGTGCTTCTGATATACCACCAGCAACGACTGAAGGGGATATATCATTTGCTTCAGCAATCGACTCAAATGCTCTTATCATCCCGCTGACCGTTCCTGTAAATCCCAATAGAGGAGCAATACCTATAATAGTCGAAAGCCAGATTAACCCTCGTTCTAAAAAAGCCATCTCGATAGTTCCAGCATTTACAATTGCCTTTTCCACATGCTCGAGCCCCCTTGTTGCACGAAGAAGACCTGCGTGAAAAATGGATGCAATAGGTCCACGAGTATTTGCACATACTTCTGTTGCCGCATCAATACCGCCCTCACTTAGAGCGGTCTTAATCCTTTTCAGAAATTTTCGTGTATTAACTGATGCCCAGGTTAAGCTCAGGAATTTAAAGATACTTATAGACACTCCTAAGATTAAAAGAATTAATATAGGCCACATAAATGAACCGCCTTCATGAAACTTTTCTACCATTTAAATTAACCTCCTATTTATTCTTTTTTTATTTAATAATTTAACTACAAAAAATTAATTATTTTAACATTAAGGAAAATATTAATATTACTTAATTGTATCAATGATAAATATTTAATTTATATGAAATGTTTACGATAATTTATTTTATTTATATATATATTAATTAATTTTTTCTCAAAAGTCAATAAAATTTTTGTATTATTTTTTTTGATTTTATTTAAATTTTTTAAGGTTATTTAAAGACATTTTTAACTTTACGCTGTTATTTCTAAAAAATTATCATTTTCTTCTAAATTTTTCTTCTTCTATGGTAAGGGTTATTGAAATTCTATGAGTATTTCCCAGTTGATCAATGTTATCAAAACTGTTGAAAGAATAATCAATATTAAGTTTTGGCAGTTTAACTCCGGCACCAAAAGCGACTCTTTTTATATCATCATATCCGCTCCTTAAAAAGACTCTATCGATGATGTTTATTTCAATGCCGTAATGTGGGTCAAGGCTGATTGGACCGACATTGTACTGAGATGAGAACTTCCTGTTTTCGAATCTTACATCCCAGTCAATCAGAGGTGTTACAAATCCGTTGAAAAATTTTGTTTCAATTTTATATGCCATACCTAATTTCAAGGTAGGAGATATAAGTTCTTTTCTTCCAGTGTTCCAGATAATTGCAGTAGAAGTAGCATCCATAAGATTTGCACCTAAACTCAACCGCTGCCATTTTTTCAAAAGGACAGCAATATCAAAGCCTACACCAAAAGCACTATCCTCACCTATTCCCCTTTTTATAAGTTTTATATTTCCTCCGTAAGTAAATCCTTCCCTCTGTCTTTTTGAGTAACTTATAAAAAATGCATAGTCAGTATTGGAGAAGAATATAATCTTATCTTCATTAAGTCGTTCACCCGGGTCCATCTCACCGTTATTTTCCCCGAAATCCCCGGTATTTGGTATTCCGTCGAGCCCATAATCTTCCAGGGCATTTCTGGTATCAGCAATATCATCAATCCCCAGTCGAATCAAAGAAAACCCGATACTTCTGCCTGTGTGGTAAGGGAAACTTAAACTTACATAATCATACTTACCTGCTCCTTTGAACCTCTCAGAGTGCATAAGAACAATCTGTGGATAATTAAGAAATGCCAGTCCAGATGGATTCCAATAGCCAGCGGTTCCATCATTTGCAAGAGCGACAAATGCCCCACCCATACCGAGTGGTCTCGCCCCAACACCTGTGCTCAAGAACTCTCCTGCAAACTTTGCAAATTCAAAACCACCCCCAAAAATATCAGAATATACAAAAAAAATAAAAAAAATAAAATTAAGATATACCTTCATTATTTGCGATAAACTTCGTAACAACGTATAAAAATAATAACTTAATCCAACAAAAAACCGAACCATTTTATATCGAAAGGTTCGGTTTCTTATCGGCAAAGTAAACATCCAGAAAAAATCGCTAAAGATTTCGCTTTTTAGTTTTCGTTTTTATTTTTACCTTCCAGTTCTTTAATTTTATCTCTGATTTCTGCTGCTTTTTCATAATCTTCTTTTTCTATTGCTTCTTTTAATTCCTTGTTAAGTTGAACAATTTCATTTGTTTCATCCATTTCACTCAGTTCGCGTGCGTAATTACTATCTATCTTAACAGCAGCCTTCTCAAAAACTTCTTCTGAAACAAAGATTGGAACATTCATCCTCAATGCTATAGCCACCGCATCGCTCGGTCTGGAATCTATCTCAACTTTATTTCCATTAAAATTTAATCCAATTGTGGCATAAAATGTGTTGTCTTTGAGATTATCTATAACAACTCTTGTCATTTCAACATTAGTGGAATTCAGAAAACTCTTAAAAAGGTCGTGAGTCAAAGGTCTCTGCATTTTGATCCCCTGCATATTCCAGGCAATTGACTGGGCTTCCCACTGCCCTATTACAATTGGCAAAAGCCTTCCTCCAACATCATCAATTAACAACATTAAAAACTGATTTGTTGTTGGATCAGCTGTTACTCCATGAACTCTTACCGAGACCATATCTCTTCCTTTTATTCAATATTATCTCACTAATTAATGCCAAATCTAATTTCAATATAATATGAAATACCAATTAATGCAAGTTAAAAATGTCAATTATTTAAAAATTCCGTTTTTTAAAAGTTTTCAATAAACTATTATGTTTTTTATTGCAGATTTTTTCCTATGCAATCGTTAATACTCCTTTATATTCTTTTTATTATAAATAATAGCAACAGATGCCTTTTATCATAAAAATTTACTTTATAGCAAAATTGGAGAAGAAATCAAAAATATTATTCATAAAGATGTTTTTCAACAGAAGAGACTGCATAATCAACAATCTTTTCGGCTATATTTATACCTGTGACCTTTTCCAGTTCCTCGAATCCAGGAGAAGAATTAACCTCCATAACCAAAGGTCCATTAGAAGTCTCAAGTATATCAACACCAGCAATTTCAAGCTCCATAACCTTAGCAGCATTAACAGCAATTTTCTTAATATCTTCCGAGAGTTCTACCTTTTCGCCTGTACCCCCACGGTGAATATTTGAACGGAACTCATCCGCTTTTGCAACTCTTCTCATTGAGGCTAAAACCTGTCCCCCTACCACAAAAGCCCGTATATCTTTTCCTTTAGATTCCGAAACATACTGCTGAATCAAGATATTCTGTTCAAGGTCCCATAAAGTCCCTATGATAGATTCTACCGCTTTGATAGACTCTGCAAGAATAACCCCCATACCTTGAGAACCATATAAAGGTTTTAAAATTACCGGAACTCCACCCACTATTTTTACAGCGTTAACAAGATTTTTAGGTTCACGCGTAATAACCGTGCGGGGAACTGGAATCTTTTGCATTGCTAAAAGCTGAAGACATCTCATTTTATCCTTAGATTTATGTATTCCTCTGGATATATTTATAACCTTTGAACCCATTATTTCAAACTGCCTAACTACAGAAAGACCATAATCTGTAAATGTAACTCCAATCCTTGTTAATACTAAATTTACTTTAGTCATTTTTCTATTTTTATAATATACTGCTAAACCTTTCTTACCGAGCACAACATTACACTTCATCGGGTCAACAAAAATTACCTCATGTCCTTTCTGCTTTGCCGTAGTTATTATCATTTTTGTAGAATAAAAGGTCTTTTTTCTTGATAATACTACTATCTTCATTGAATTTTTCCCAATTTATAATAATTAAAACCCAAAATATTGTTTTTGAAAAAATTAGAAATAATAGTGAGTTTTCTTTGCCATTTTCTTTTTCAAGATGACACGGCAAAAAGTCCATAGATTTCGTTTTTAAATCTTTTTGCTGAAATAAGTGTAACTGTAATATATTGATTAACTTTAATTTCCATAACAATGTAGGGACAACCCTAGGGTTGTCCTTACTAAATTTTTATTTTTTTTTACCGCTTCATCTTTCAATAGAAAGTATATAAAGAAAGATAAAAATTTATAAAAGTTTAATTATTAAGCTATTGTCATTATTTTATGTAAAAAGTTAATGAAATAATATAAAACAATTTAAGTAAAAATTAAAGAAAAATAAATAATATACAACAATATAGAATAGGAGAAAAATTTTTAAATTTCTATTAAAAAAAAGTTTAAGAAATTTCTACAATTGTAAAAATTATTAAAGTTTAACTAAATTTTGCCGATTATATTGATAACAATAAATCTATTCTAAAGAAGAAAAAAATTTTCAAGGATAAATAAAACAAGGAGGTTTTAATATGGCTATTGGAGATTCCACCCGCATTAATACTAATATTGCTGCTTTAAATGCCTTAAATGCCTTAAAAAATATTAACTGGAAATTAGAAAAGAGTCAGCTCAAACTTGCCACAGGTCTGAGGATAAATGAAGTGTCCGATGACCCCGCTG
>JABXJV010000580.1 GCA_013375355.1 Candidatus Helarchaeota archaeon | reverse complement strand
TACCATTATAATCTATCCACATATCACTCAGGGAGATTTCATTAACTCGCTTTGCATAAATTGCATTTCCACATTTTTCATTCCCCTTCAAATGCATATTTGATACTTTAACGCGCCAGATGGGTTTTTTATCTTCTCCTGAGAGTTCAATAGTGTTCTTCCCGCTTTCACTTGTGTTTAAAAGTATAGTTCCTGCACCTGCTCCCATTAATGTGACATCAGATTTTGTAACAATAATCGGTTCTGAAATTTTATATGTGCCTGCTGGTATGAAAACAGTACCTCCCTCATCAGGGAGCGCATCAACTGCATCCTGTATAGAAGGATAATTACCTGCATTCACAACATTACCAGAGATGAAAGATGGTGGGATGTTATTTGAATTTTGACATGAAAAAAGCAAAAACAAAATAAAAGATATATACGTCAATAAATTTTTTAACTTCATTACTTTCTCCCATATTTAAAAAAGGTTTTTTCTTTTTTTTTAAACTAAAAAAAAATTAATAAAAGTCAAACATAAACTCAACAATTTTTTAAAATTTTAAAATAACTGTATTTTTGTTTCCTTTGGTAAATGTATTCTTCTTGACAATTTGCGTAAATTATGTTAATTTTATTAAAAATCATTTTCAAAAAAAGTTATGAAAATAATAACTGAACTTATTAATTCGTTCAAGAATAAAGATTGTGAGGTTAAGGAAGTCTATACATTTGCTCGTTTTTCAATGGTCGTAAGCAGAAACTGCGGAATAGCGTCAGTTTTAAAGGATACTTACTGCAGCCACAAAGGTGTCAAAGATGCTGGAAATCTTTTGGAAAAATCAGCCATTGAATTGGCTGAGTATGCTCTATCGGATGATATTTTAGAAGCATCGGTTGGCACTTCGGCGATAAATTCTCTAATCGATATATATGAAGAAGAATGTGTCGAGATTAATGCTTACGATATAATTGCAGATAAAGGTAAAGGTAAAAATGTTGCAATAATAGGTCATTTCCCTTTTGTAGAAAAATTAACCGATAAAGTGAATAATCTCTGGGTAATAGAAAAAAATACGCAGCCTGGAGATTCAGAAGAGCGTGAAACGAAAGATATCCTTCCGAACTGCGATGTAATCGGAATTACAGGGACAACTATAATAAATCACACACTTGAAGATATATTGAGTTACTGTAAAAAAGACAGTTTAAAGATATTGTTAGGACCATCCACTCCTATGAGCCCTATTCTATTTAGTTATGGAATAGATGTCATTTCGGGAACCAAGATAGTAGATAAGGATAAAGTTTTTAATTATTTCAGTCAGGGCTCGGGGTTTCAGGGAATTTCTGGAGTGAGGTTGTTGACAATGATTAAAAAATGATATGCAATTAGTCAATGACCTGAAAATTGCAAATAAAAAAAATGCCATTATGTTCCATGAGTTTCGGGGGCATCCCTTTGGAACAATGACAAAAGGGTAAATTTTATATAACTATGGTTTGATTGAAAAATTTTTTATATATATTAATTTTAATAATCCCACCACAATTCTAAGATAATAATAAAATTTATTCTTACATGACTGATTTCTGCCACTGGTATAATGTT
>JABXJV010000579.1 GCA_013375355.1 Candidatus Helarchaeota archaeon | reverse complement strand
TATAGAACGCCAAGGATATGAAGTCGTTGGAGTCACTCTTATACGATCATCACTTCCAAAGATGGTTTGAGGCTTACCAACATAAGTTTCTTGATTAATTTCAAAAGCTAAATTATCATCCGAGGAGATTATGTTCCTATAAGGAGGTGAAATTGAGGATTCTAAGTCTGAAATTGTTGTCTCTAAGTTATTAGTGATGTTATATGAAATAATTTCTGAATAATTAAAATTATCTAAATGTTCAGATGTAGAATTAAATAACAACGGAACGGTATAATAATCTTTTTGACTGCTATAAGTTTTATGATTTAAATTTTGAATTGAATATGATGGAAATAAAATAAAATGAATGAAAAGTATTGAAATTACAGCAATCCTATTAATAATATTCTTTTTTTTCAGGTAAATAAGAGCAGTAGTTTTCATATTGAAATGTGAATAAGAGTTATTCTTTTTTATTTATTTAAATAAATGAATAAAAAGTCAACATTTATGAATCCATTCGAGATTATGCTAAAAAATTAAAAAGGAAAACTACTGAACAAAGAAGTCCAAAATGAACTTAAAATTAATTTATGTTAAGTCCTTTTCAAAAAAGACAAAAATATCTATAAAAATCAGCCCGCAATAAAACAAGAAAAATGTTATAGAATTGTTATTTTTGTATATCAAATACCATTTATCTTTTTGTTGGTTATGACGACCTAATTCCTCTATACCTTCCCATCCGTAATTTCTTACAAAGCCTTTAAGGTAATAAAAAAACACTTTTTTCTCATTAAAATGTCTACAAATATCAAGATCTTTTTTATATTTTTTTTCCTTGATATATTCGGTTTCTTTAAAGTCTCTATCAAAGTTCCCTATGAATATATACTGATGTTTTGCTTTAGTATCTCCAGGAGATTGTTCTAATGCTACATTTTGATAAAAATTTAATTCTGAATTTGTAATTTTAGTCCCCTCAACCATAGAACCGAACAAGATCGATAATGATTTAGTATAAAGCCTTGAAGGTTCAGTTTGGCTCTCATCATCTTGAAGGCGATTTGTCCTATATAACATCGTAATAGTATAGTCCCAATCGACATCTAAATTATAAATATTCCTTGCAAATAAGGAAAGATCATCATCTCCATCTGAAGAATCCAATAACTGGGATGCTCTAATCATACCGCATTTTTTTCCATCTCTCTCAACTGATTCTTTAAATTCTTTCATTGCTTCTGTTGATAGTTCTATTTCTTTTCGAGTAGGATAATTTTTGGAACCATATTCCATTGAATCTAAGATTTTTTCTTTATCCATATTGCTTGAAAATTCCTTTGGTGGCTCGGCATCAACACAAAAAGATTTTATGTAAGGACTTGACAAAATACTTTCATTTATAAACCATTCCCGAATTTCCTCATAAATAATCGGAAACTCGTGTGCATTATCAATATTCGCAAAAAAGCCTGAATCTCCACCAATACAAAAATACAAATTAATACCATAGGCTGTGATATTTTTATATTTCTGAATATACTCATCATTTCCGAGCATAATACTTCTGATTGTAGGCATAAATCCTATATTATACTCTTTACACATCTCTAAAATATCTGGCTCATCTGGTAATTGATTAGATCCACACCAAAATATTATCTCAGGCTCACTTTTAGGATCTATTTCTATTTTATTTGAAGAAAAAGAAACTATTACCGTAATCCCTAAACTCGAAGATATGATTAAAAGAACAAGTGCCATAGGCTTAGTTTTAATTTTAGATAATCTTGAATCATGAGATCTAATAGAATATATAATAATTATTAATGAATAGGCAATTAAAGCTCCTAAAATTAATTTCAATGTTAATAAGGATTTTAGACAAATCAATGAGATAATAGAGATTATAATTGAAAATATTAACACAAAAATCGAAAAACCTATCCGAAATAACCTTGATTGATATGAACATATAATACATAAAGCAAAAATGCTGAAAATTAATATTTGTAAAATCCAAAATTCGGAAAAATTAGCATTTTCCATTTTAAGCAATAAAGAGAAAAATGCAAATTCGAATAAAAAGAGAAATGAAGTTAATTCAATTGAAACTAGCAAAAAAGAAATTATAAAGGATCTGTAAGGTTTATTTGACTTTAATTTACTTACAATTATGTGATATATTTGACTTATATACAATCCTTCCGTTTTATCCATAATACTATACCATATTGTTAAATTAGGCTTAAATTCTAAATTCTAACGCTATAAAAATTTATTTTAAACATATTTAAAAAAAAAATAAGAAAAAATATTGTGGAGTTATGTTCATAATTATTCTAATATTTAGGATCTCTATTGTGAAGATCATCTGATTCAATTAAATCGTCTAAATCATCAAAAAATGATTCAATTGGAACACTATCACTACTATTAAATGTTTTAGCATTGGACTTTTGATTTTTTTCATTTAATTTCTCTCCTGGTTTATGAGATCTTACAATAACAACTGAACCAATTATTGTAACAAGCGCAATAAATGCAACAAAAGCTATAACTCCAATCATTTCTAAATAAAACAAGATATCACTATTATCTGTATCATCCTCATCATCATCTTTATCATCTCCAGAATCATCACCATTATCACCTTTATCGTCATCATCTGTAGGTTTATCGATGGTACTTGATCGATTTATTGGATAAGTGGATTCAAACAAGAAATACCCTTCAGGGTGATAAGGATCTTCATAGCTTATATTGAAATAATAAACACCATCATCTATAAATGTGTAATTTAAGCTAAATTCACTATGCTCTGTGAAGCTTTGACTACTAAAATTTTTTATCTCAAGATATAAATCATTTTTAAAAATTTCGGCATACACATTTGAATTATAGGTTGGTCTAGGGCCCGAAAAAGATGCATAAGAAAGATTCACATGAAAATAAATACTCTCATTATTGTTGTTAATTATATTCTTGCTTACATTTAGTTCATAAATAGTGTGAATTGAAATTGGAACTTGACCTACAACTATAATTCCTTCATAGATATTAACAACTCCTTCTACAAGGGGATAATATTTAGGCTCCAGAGGCACCAAGAAATTTATTTGATATAAATTGTCGAATTGTTTTTCAAGATTCTTAGTACCAAGTGGACTTTCTTCG
>JABXJV010000578.1 GCA_013375355.1 Candidatus Helarchaeota archaeon | reverse complement strand
TGATGAATCTGTATTAAAAAATAAAGAAGCAAGAGATGTGCTATCTATTATTTTAAAGAAGATAGATGAGATTGGTGAATTTTCTGAGGATAATTTGACAAATGAACTTAAAAAAATAATAAAAGAATCTGGTATGGAAACAAGAAATTTCCTACAAATATTAAGATTATCCACTACTGGGAGAGACTACGGACCGGAGATAGTTAAGATAATGAAAATTTTGGGGAAGGATAAGTGTAAAAGATTTATTGAATCCGTTTTATCAATGGAGATTGACGATTAAGTAAATTTTGGTAAAGTTTTTTATTTTTTATCTACTTTTTTTTAAAAAAGAAGGTAGCAAAGAAGACTTAAAAATGGTCAAATCTCAGAGTTAAGATTATGTCGATACAAATTTATAACACATTAACAAAAAGGAAGGAAGAGTTTGTTCCAATCAAGAAAGGGGAGGTGAGTTTTTATTTATGTGGTCCGACCGTTTACGATTATTTTCATATCGGAAATGCGAGAGCATGGATTGTTTTTGATGTTATTAGAAGGTATTTTGAGTATCGTGGTTATAATGTTAAATATGTGGTAAACCTGACAGATGTTGATGATAAGATAATAAATCGTGCAAATGAGCTTGGTGTTCACCCGAACGAAGTTGCTGAGAAATACGCTGAAGCATACTTTGAGGACTGCAGAAGACTCAAAATAAAAGATGCTACTTATAATCCGAAAGCGACTGCGCATATAAAACAGATGCAGGATTTGGTTTCTGTATTGCTTGAAAAAGGATATGCATATGTGTTAGATGGAGATGTTTATTTTGAGATTAATAGGTATTCTGAATATGGAAAACTTTCCGGGAAAAGAACCGATGATCTAATTGCTGGACATAGAGTTGAAACGAATCAGAGGAAGAGAAATCCCCTTGATTTTGCTCTCTGGAAGAGGGCAAAAGAGGGGGAGGTGTGCTGGGATAGCCCCTGGGGAAAAGGGAGACCAGGATGGCATATTGAGTGTTCAGCAATGTCTATGAAGTATCTTGGGAAAGAGTTTGATATCCATGCGGGTGCGGAAGACCTTATTTTCCCTCATCATGAGAACGAGATTGCTCAGAGTAGGTGTGCCACTGATGGAGAATTTGCTCGTTACTGGATTCATATTGGATTTTTGAGGATTGGTAAAGAAAAAATGTCGAAATCTTTGGGAAATATATATACTGCCAGAGAAATATTGAATGAGTTTTCGCAAGAATCTATCAGACTATTTTTTATGCAGAAGCATTACAAATCTCCAATTGAGTTCGGGAAAGATATTCTTTCAGATGCAGAAAATGCGGTTCAAAGGTTGAAAAGGTGCTATTTTAAATTAAAAGAGACATTGGAAAAATACAATGCGGAAGATAATTTAAGTTATAATAAGAGTAATGATATAATTCAGAATTTTAGGGAAGAAATAATTAGTTCAATGGATGACGACTTCAACTCAGCAGTTTCTGTGTCAAAAATTTTTGAACTTGTTAAAATGGTTAACGAAAAAATGGAGGATGAATATTATGTTTCCAATAAGATTCATCTGTTAAAAGATGCGAAAAATCTTTTTGATGAGGTAAATAAATTTTTTGATATTATTCCAATAACTTATGAAACGTCAGAAAATACTGAAAAATTATTAGAAATATTATTAAATATAAGGGATGAATTGAGGAAAAAGAAAGAATATAACTTGGCAGATAGAATAAGGAGTGAACTTGAGAAATTAGGGTATATAATAGAGGATAGGACACTGGGAACGAAATGGATAAAAAAATAATATTTAACAAAAAAATTATTGCAAAAATAAATAATATTTATTACATTAGAAGTTTATAAAATATATTTTTATTAGAATTAATTTTTATATGCTGGCATAGCTCAGTTGGTAGAGCAGCTGATTTGTAATCAGCCGGTCGGGGGTTCAAATCCCTCTGCCAGCTCTTCTAATTGAGTTTTCTGCATATAATGCAATATATTATTTTC
>JABXJV010000577.1 GCA_013375355.1 Candidatus Helarchaeota archaeon | reverse complement strand
TTAAGGCTGAAATAAATATGAATATTCCAAAATATATTGCCGGATTTCTGGATTCCTTTATTACTTCACTTTTTTTCTTTCTAATTTTATATTTTTTCGGATATTTAACAGATTCTAATTTTGTTCCGCAGTTGATGCAGAACTGCGCATTATAATTATTAACTGTTTTGCATTTGGAGCATACTTTGTTTTTTACTGGCTCACCACATTTATGACAAAAATTGGCATCTGCAGATAAAGTTTGCCCACACAATTGACATTTTATATTTTTCAGCTCAGAGCGCTCCATATAATTATGATTATATTATATTATGCTATTTAGAGACGCTGTTAATTAATTGTTTTAATTCTCGAGATGGTTTAAAAAAAGGTACCAATTTTTTAGGAACCATCACCTTTTCACCGGTTCTTGGATTTCTTGCAATCCTTGCATTCTTTTCTCTGACCTTAAATGTGCCGAATCCTCTAATCTCGACACCATCCCCATTCTTGAGGGCATCTCCTATAGAATAAATAAATCCATTAACAACGGCTTCGGTATCAACCTTTGTTAGCCCTATTGCTTCAGATATACTGCCTACTATTTCTGCTTTTGTCAAGAGTTGCCTCCTTTTCTAAAGGTTTTTAAGCGATTTTTTGTAAAAAAATTCAAAATCTATTATAAAATGAGCTGGCAAAAATTAAGAATTATATGTTGTGTGATGTTTTTAATAAATAAATATCTTTGTAAAGTATAGATATAAATAAGTAAAACATCGAAAATGTCATTTCCACGAAAGCGGTAATCCACTTTTTGCCACTTCATCTTATAAAAGATCCCGCCATGGCGAAAAATCTTAGATTATTTCTGTATTTTGGTAAATTTCGGTAGGACAGACATTCCTGTCTGTCCTACCCTTACTATGGTCAAACAGGAATGTTTGACCTACCATCCATAACGATGTTTTACAGTGATATGTGAGTATATATTTTAAAAATTCTATTTTAATAAATATCCAAAAATCATATTATATCTGAGCCTGAAAATGATTTCTTCAATATCCGCGAACAGTATGTCAAATATATTAAACTTTCTCCTTTTTTCTTTGATAATTTTAGCATCTTCACTTATTCCTGCCATCTTAATTGCCAGTGAAATGGCATCTTCATAATTTCCGAGTTCATCTACAAGATTTAACTCTTTTGCCTGTTGACCGGTAAATACCCTTCCATCGGCAATCTTGTATAATTCTTCTTTATCTATTCCCCTTTCTTTATGAACAACATCAACAAACTGCTGAAAAGAATCATCGATTAGTTTTTGAAAATATTTTCGTTCTTCAGATGTTAGAGTTCGGTAAGGGCTTCCAGAATCTTTAAACTTTCCGCTTTTTATTGTTTCGAACTTGAGTCCTAATTTGTCAGTAAGTCTTGTTATATCAAAGAATTCTGCTATCACTCCAATACTTCCAGTAATGGTCCCTGGGTTTGCAACAATCTTGTCTGCACCGCATGCTACGTAGTATCCGCCGGAAGCAGCGACGTTCCCCATTGAAGCTATTGTTATCTTCCCCGATTCCCGTGTTTTTTTAACCTCATCATATATCTCCTGTGAAGCACCTATTGCGCCCCCCGGACTTTCTATCCTTAAAACAACTGCATCTATCGATTTATTTTTTCTGTATTTCTTTAACTGTCTTACTATATCTTTTGAGTTGAAGATTGGACCATATAATTCTACACATGCAACTTTATCCTGTGAAGTTACAAAATCTCCTTCAGGTGATATAAATAAGAGTGATATGAATGTGAGAAAGAATATAATAATAAAAAGTAAAATAACTCCACCAATTATCCAGTCACTCTTTTTTGCCATAATTTACCTCAAAATTGGTTCATATAGAGTAATATTATTTATAAATCTCTTAAAAAGGAATAAAATAATATAACAAATTATATTATAAATGCCAATAAAAATAATCATATTTTTTTATAAAAAAAGGGAAAAATCATATATATTTAATCTTTCCCTTTAAGGTATTAATGTAATTTAATTGTATTATTTAAGATTATGCACAAATATCTTTAATCAGGGATAGGGAGAGGAATTATGATTTTTTCTCCAGGTTTAATAATACTCTTTTTACTTTTCTGGTTAAATTGGAGGAGAGAATTAAGACTTACACCAAAATTCTTCGCAATTCCCCATAAAGAATCACCCTTTTTAACTATGTAAATCTTTCCTGCTTTGGAACCATTTTTTTCGATAGATTGCTCGATATTCAGAGTTATATTTTCATTTTGATTATTGACCCTGTTTACCGCTGAGCGGTATTCATTTTTAGGGAGCCACAGAGTGAGTTTTTGTCTGGGATAAATGTAACTTCTGTAGGAAAGTGAATTCCATTTTCTGATATTGCCTGCTCTTGTATTATAAAATTCGGCAATTTCGCCCAGTGTGTCTCCTTTCTTTACTATATAGGTAATCTTTTCTAATCCATTTCTATTCTTAGGTATATAAGCAGGGTTTTTTTGTCTAATTTTCTGAGTTTTTAAAGCAACTTCAATCGGTGGAGGAACTGGTATTAAAAGTTTCTGCCCGACTGATAATTTGTGGATATTTTTCAGAGAGTTAACGGATTTTATATTGTAAATAGTTGTATGATATTTTCTTGCAATATACGATAAAGTTTCCCCTCTTTTTACCTTATGTATGACCCGTGTAATTTTTAAATCCTCAGGAACTTTTGAATAATTTTTAAGAAATATCTCTTTTTTATGTGGGGGGATTCTGAGCGTATATCCATCTGGATAAGGGGGTGTGAACCATACATTAAGTTCAGGATTGAGTACTTTTATTGTCAGGTAGTCTGTTCGGGCACATTTTGCTGCTACTGTAAGGTCGATGCATTTATCGATATGAACTTCTTCATATTGAAAAGGTTTCTGATATTTTATGTTTCTGAATCCATATTTTTTCGGGTTTTTTGCTATAATTGCTGCAGCGATAAACTTTGGAATGTGATTTTTTGTTTCTGATGGTAGAGATTTTAGCTCCCAGAAGTTGCGTGATTTGTATCTTTTCATTGCTCGTTTGACCTTACTTTTGGATACATTATAGGCAGCCATTACAAGATACCAATCTTTGAGTTCATGGTAAAGATTATTTATGAACTTGGCTGCTGCTTTGGTCGATTTTACAGGGTCTTTTCTTTCATCTAAGTAGTTATTAATCTGGAGTCCATATACTCTTCCTGTGCTTGAGATAAACTGCCATATTCCAACTGCTCTTGCTCTTGAATGTGCTTTCGGATTAAAACCGCTTTCTACCATTGCAAGATAGACAAGGTCTTCAGGAAGTCCCTCTTCTTTTAATATATCTTCAATCAGGGACTTATATTTCCCCATTCTTTCAAGCCATTGTGTAAAATATTTTCTACCTTTTCCCTGATAATATTTTATATATTTCTTAACTCTGCTGTTTACTACAAGTGGGATGTTTTTGGATGGATGATACAGAGATGGTTCAATTGTTTTATATAATCTATCACTTCCAGGTATTTCTGCGTTTGGGTTTTCATAAAACTTAACTTCTTCATTTATAAAATTTTCATAATCTTCAAGTATTATGTCAATGATTTCATTATAATCATCATTATTTTTGTAAATATCTGAAGATTTAATTTCGTTGTTTGATATGATGGTTAATGCCTCTTCAAAAAATTCCTGGGCACCTTTTATATCTCCTAAGTTCATAGAAGTTAAAGCATTATTGTATAAGTTTCTTAAAGTTTCAACATCATCTTTCAATATAGACTGTTCGTAGTGAGAGTTTTGATAATCATCAGAAATTATTTCAGTGTTTTCTGGTGTGTTTTTTATATCTGGTTTGTTTAATGTTTTATTTGATGAGCAAACCCATAAATAACTTGAAAAAATTAAAATGAACAAGACCTTTTTTATAGCCATTTGGACCTCATCTTCAGAAATTAATTCAATTATAGATATATTTATAACAATTAGAATTCAAGATTAATTTGCTTAATTAATTATCGACAAAAATCACAAAATTCTCAATTCTTGGTGAGTAAAAAAATAAAAAAACCGCTCCACTTCATTTAGGAGCAGTTTTGATATATAATCTATTATTTTTTCTCTTTAATTTTTGCTGCTTTTCCTTTCAGTTCTCTAAGATAAAACAGTTTTGCTCTCCTGATTTTCCCTCTTTTTAGGACTGAGATTTTGGATATTTTCGGAGAATGGAGGAAGAAAATTCTTTCCACACCAACTCCATGAGATACCTTTCTCATAGTGAAAGTCTTGTTAATTCCGCTTCCTTTTCGTTGTATCACAATCCCTTTAAATATTTGGGTTCTTTCCTTATCTCCCTCGGTGATCTTCACATGAACAGAGAGAGTATCACCGGAATTAAATTCTGGTATTTTTTTCTTTATATTCTCAACGGTAGATTCCGCTAATCTGTCCATAATATCATCACATTCCTTCACATTTTCTTAAGATTCAAGTAGATCATTCCTCTTTTCCGTCGTTCTCAAATGCGACATTCTTTCTTTCCATTCTTCAATTTTTTTATGGTCGCCTGATAATAATACACTTGGCACTTCTTCTTCCATAAAGATTCTCGGTTTAGTATAGTGAGGGTAGTCTAAAAGACCTGTTTCAAAGGAGTCGGTGTTGGCAGATTCAATATCGCCAATAATTCCTGGAATTAGCCTCACAACAGAATCTATAATAACCAGGACAGGCAATTCACCCCCGCTTAATATGTAATCTCCTATTGATATTTCTTCATCTATAAACTTTTTTACTCTTTCATCGACACCTTTATAATGACCACATATTAATATCAAATTTTCTTCCTTTGATATTTCTCTCACCTTTGGCTGGGTTAATCTTTCACCTTGTGGGGAGAGTAAAATAACCTTTGTTTTTAATTTGTTGTTTTTCTCTTTAATTTCGTTTACCGCATTAAAAATGGGCTCTACCATAAGCACCATACCAGGGCCACCCCCGTATGGATAATCATCAATCCTTTTGTGTTTGTTATTTGAAAAATCCCTTAAGTTGAATATCTCAATTTTAATCTTTCCCTTTTCTATACCCTTTTTTATAATGCTTGTGTCTAATGGACTTTTAAAAAATTCTGGAAATGCTGTAATTATATTGATTTTCATCGATTAATTATATCAATATTTAGTAAATTATTAACTGAACTTTTGTAAATTTTTGAAAGTCATTAATATTTTATTATTGTATTAGGTATAATAATTCATAAAATCAATGAATAACAAAATCACTGTCATTCTGAACTTGTTTCAGAATCTTTTGTTTATTAATTGTTTAGATGCTGAAATAAATTCAGCATGACAACAGGGTTATAATTATTTAGAATACATTAAGTTATATTTACAGA
>JABXJV010000576.1 GCA_013375355.1 Candidatus Helarchaeota archaeon | reverse complement strand
CGGGTATGGCTAAGAAGTTAGGATAAAAACCGGAAGAGCTAATATTACCTTAGAAAATTGATAAACTCATATATATCCTTATCTGTAAGATAAGGAAAAGCCTCCCTTAATTGTTCTATAGTGACAATAAGCTTCTTATTTTTTTTTTTAAAATGTCCAGTTTGTGGTTATAAGATTATTAGTCCTAAAAATGTTACTTTGGGATATGAATATGACTTAATTTCCTATCTGTCTATTAGCAATACATCTGAAATGCACCAACTCATAATTCTGGTTAATTTTAATTTGAAGATTTTCTATCTTCAAATAGAAAAAAGAGGGGATAATATAATTAGCTTTTACAAATTCCCATAGGTCACATTCAAAATGTCAATTAATTTGTATCATATTGAATTCTTCCAGCTGTCAAACCTTTTAATATTGAATTATTAAGGGAGTCCGCATCAAAATCAAGCTCTCCTTCCTTCTTCATCCGTTCATTTACAATTTTTAAAGGTGTCACGACTAAAATTGTAATATGTTCACGGACTATACTTTGCTTATTATAATTATCGTCGGGGCAGCTGCAGCTGTTTTAATTATTGTGGGTGCTGTTGCGCGACGCGGACCAGCGGGTATGGCTAAGAAGTTAGGATAAAAACCGGAAGAGCTAATATTACCTTAGAAAATTGATAAACTCATATATATCCTTATCAGTAAGATAAGGAAAAGCCTCCCTTAATTGTTCTATAGTGACAATAAGCTTCTTATTTTTTTTGAAATTCTCTTTTTATCAATTTTAAATTATTTATAATTGATTAATGGCAAACATCAAATAACCTACTATGCAAAAAAGCGGGACTACATCCATTTTAAACCATATAGGTATTGTCTCTATCGCTAAAAAGAATTGTCCGTCCATTGTTATTCCAACCACCATTATAAGGAATCCTATAAGTGAATAAAGTGCCTTCTTTCTTACTTCGCCAGAAGAAAGCCTGATTACTTGAATATAAAGGATGATAATAAAAAATCCCGCTACTGGTGTTCCTGACATTATTATTATTAAAATTAACTCTCGTATTACTGCCATTCCTAATAAGTTTAATACGATTCCCGCTGTAGTTATAATTGTAATCGCTAAACCAGTTAAAAAAAAGTATCTAGTTTCGTATTTTACTTTTTCAATTGCCCATATAATTGAAGTCAAACCTAACATACCAAAAGAATAGGCTATATTGGCAAATAAATCATAATTTTGAGCCGGGTTAGTAAAATCTTGGAACATTAGAATAAAAAAAATGCGACATATTCCATATAACACCCCAAATAATCCAAAAGCGATTTTAATCCGTTTTGCTGCTTCATCCTCTTGTTTTTTTACCCTTAAAAGAAAAGATACTCCTAATATTATTAAAATAGCTGCAAAGGCAATAAAAAAACTTAAATTTAAAATACCATGTATATTTATAGGCCGATAATGCTCATCGGGCATTGTTTCAGGTATTCCTTGTAAAAACATTGGATTTCCTCCGAATTTATTAAAAAGGTTTTTAAATATTTGAACAATTCACAATAATCTTATATTTTATATTAAGTACAAGCTCTTATAAACCATTCTATACTATATTTTTTGTTTCTTCTCAAGATTATTATTCCATAAATTATGTAAAATATATTTAAAATTAAGGTTAATTCGAATATAGAATATGGCCCCATTCTTTGCCAAGGGTTATAAAATAGGTCTAATAATTTTGGAAAAAAATAATAGTGAGTTATAAATACCGTTAAGGAAATCGCTCCATATATTTTAAAGGGAATAAGTGCTTTGATATTTAATCTCTTCCAATCCTGAATCCAAAAAAATATGGATATGTATACCATAACAGATCCAAATGCATAAATAATTTCTTGACGTGGTGGTAAATTAAGAAAAAAATCAGGATAATTAAGAATAGTTCTAAAATTTGAGAGAATTATATACGCAAGAATTAAAGCTGTTCCAAAAATAATAGATTGTTTTATAAACTTGGATTGTGAATTTGTCTCAATAGCTTTAATCATCCTTTCAGCGTAAATAGTTCCAAAGATTGAGTATGCAATTAACGGAAAAATTGGAAAGTCCACTTGCAAAAACATATTATAGAGAAAGCTCGTGATAGACCACGAACCTAGAAAAGAACTAATATTAAAATAGAGAGGAAAAAAATGAATTTTTAAGAATGGAGTCATAATAATAATTACTATAATTAATATTATTCTGGTTCGTTGAGAATATTTTGATATAAAGTAAGAAATAATTATAGAGATCCCAATAAATGAAATGACAAAAGAATTCCAAATCATAAATAGAGACCATCCTAAAATATTACAGAATAATTGAATCAAAATTAATAATAATCCCCTTTTCAAAATTATTTTTTTCAAAATATTTTCATCAATCCCTCTTCTCTTACCTATATATTTCTGTAATATTACTCCCATAGCCGGCATTGTCAGAAAACAAAAACGCAATGGCCAAGCTATTATTGAAATAATTAGAAAGTGCAACCATGAATATTCTGGGATCTGTGGCAGATACCATTGAACAAAATGAGACGGTAGCATAAGAAATACGGCAATACCCCTTACAGTATCCATGGATTTAATTCTAGTTAGGGATAATTTTTGGT
>JABXJV010000575.1 GCA_013375355.1 Candidatus Helarchaeota archaeon | reverse complement strand
TTCCGCCGCAGAAAACTATAAAAAAGCTCTAGAATCATTTGATCACGCTCTTATGACCTTTACTTATCTAAAGTTAGGTAAAAAAATTGAAAAGCTAAAAAATTACATGAAAGCCTGGAATTTAATAGAGATTGCTAAATCACAGCATGTAAAAGAAGAACATTCCAATGCACAATTAAATTATGAACAAGCAAGCCATATTCTGAGCAATATTCGTGAATATAATTTCGAAGCTTCTTTCTATTCTGCATGGGCACTCTTGGAAAAGGCTGAGCTCTTAAGCAAGCAAAATAAACATCAAGAAGCTGCAGCAACATATTTAGTTTCTAAAAGTAAATTTGATGATGCAATTGAGGTTCTAAATTCAAAATTAAATAAGAGAATAAGCATGAAAATCAAGGATAGAGTTTCAAAATTAATTCTAGTTGCAGAAATTCGAGAGACTTATTGTTCTGCTCGATATCAGATTGAAACTGCAAGGATAGAAAGTAAAAAAGGAAATCATCTACTTGCAGCTGAATTATATAATAAATCTAGTTCTTTATTTGAAAAATTAATCCAAACCTATAGAATAGGGCGAGAAAAGGATGAATTAGAAGCGATATTTTATTTATGTAAAGCTTGGGAAAGTATGGAAAGAGCTGATGTTCAACAGGATCCAACTCTTTTTACTATTGCTTCAGATCTATTTAAACAAGCAAGTAAAATCTTTCCTGACAGCAGATTGAAAAAATTATCAATAGGAAATTCCCTTTATTGTTCTGCTCTTGAGTGCTCCGCAAAATTTGACAAAACTTCTGAATTAAAGGAAAAAATTAATCATTACAAAAAAATAAAAATGTGCCTAAGAGAATCTTCAAAAAACTATAAATTGGGAGGATTCGAACAAGACGCGAAATGGGCATTAGCTACGTCAACTTTTTTTGATGGTATTTGGCATTTAATGAAATCAGATAATGAGATTGACTTTTCGAAAAAAAGGGAGTATTTAAGCATAGCATCAAATTATCTCAATGAAGCATTGAACATTTTAAAAGATACAGAATATGAACAAAAGAAACAAGATATTTTAAATCATCTAAGAATGATTAAAGATGAAAAAACCATTTTAACTTCCGCATTAAATGTTATTGAAAAGCCTGAAATTTCTGAAAGCAGTGTTGGAATTTCCGCTCCATATTCTCCTATTGAAATTAGTTCTTCAGTCAGTATCGGAGAGATGCAACAGACTGATTTAAAGACAGAAGCGGAATCGAATTGGGCTAAAAAAATCCACCATATTTACATGTTTTTACCAAAAGGAATTTGTATATATGACCATTCTTTTATGACTGAAGAAGAAATTGAGCCCCAATTAGTTGCAGGAGGGTTGGCAGGAATATCAGGACTAATACAAGAGTTGACCCAAAGTAAAACTAAAGTTAAAATAGTCGAACAGGAAGAGATGACTCTCCTCCTAGAGCACGGCAAATATATGACAACTGCATTAGTTGCAGAAGAGAATCTAGTAATATTAAGAAATAAATTAGTTCAGTTAGTTGAAGATGTAGAAGATTTGTTTCAAGAAGAATTTGAGACGTTTTATGGCAATTTAAATGTTTTTTCAAAGGTTGGAAAATTAATTAGAAAAATTTTCGAGAAATAATTCTTTTAATCTTTTTTTAAATCAAAATATAATTTATTAACTCAGTTATTTAATAAATAATTTAAGAAGGAATTTTTTTGGAAGAGAATAAGTTAAAAATTGGAAATTTAAAGCCAGATTTTCTAAGGTGTGAATATTTAATCAGTCCACTAGGTATAGATATTGTTGATCCCCGTTTAAGTTGGATTTTAGAATCCGAAAAACGTAATCAAAAACAAACTGCATATCATATTTTAGTGGCAAGTAACGAAGAAAATCTAAATGAAAACAAGGGAGACCTTTGGGATAGTGGTAAAGTTATATCTGATCAATCTGCACATATTATTTATAGTGGAAAAGAGCTCAAGTCGCGGATGAATTGTTATTGGAAAGTCCGTATTTGGGACAATGATGATAATCCTTCAGATTGGAGCCAAATTGCAAAATGGAGTATGGGTTTACTCGAACCTAATGATTGGAAAGCTAAATGGATAGGAGCTCCACCTAAAAGGATATTTTGGATTAATAAAGTCTTACCAAAAAAACATAAATCTTCCCCATTATTACGGAAATCATTTGAAATCAAAGGCAAAGTTAAACATACAATTATTTATGTCACTACTTTGGGTGAATATGAACTATATCTCAATGGAAATCGTGTTAGCGATCATATTTTAGCCCCAGAATGGACTGATTATGATAAGAGAGTACAATATCAGACTTACGATGTTACCGATCTGCTTATAGAGGGAGAAAATGTAATTGGAGCTATATTAGCTGATGGTTGGTATATTGGTAATATTGGTCCTGGGATTCCACCACATATCCATCACTTTTACGGAGTAAACAGACGTTTATTAATGCAAATGGAAATAGAGGAGTCTGATGGAACCATCAAAGAAATTGTTAGCGACTCAGATTGGATGATTCTAGAAGATGGTCCTATTGAAGTGGCAGATCACTTCACAGGAGAGACCTATAACGTTCAAAAGGAACCCTTAGGTTGGGATAAACCTGGCTTTGATGATTCAAAATGGTCAAATGTAACTGTTGACTATACAATAAATAAAAAAATTGTTGCACAGATGAATGAGCCAATTCGAATTGTAAAGGAAATAAAACCCATTGAGGTTACAGAACCAAAACCTGGGATTTTTATTTTTAATTTGGGTCAAAATATTGCTGGTTGGTGCAGAATCAAGCTCGATAAATCCATATGCGACCCTGATGCAACTATAACTCTACGTCATGGGGAAATGCTTAACCTAGACGGAACTCTTTATACAAAGAATTTAAGAAATGCAAAGGCAACTGATACATACATACTTAAAGGGACAGAAAAACGTGAGTTTCAACCACATTTTACCTATCATGGCTTTCAATACGTTGAAGTGAAAGGGTTAAAGTCGGGTATTAAGCCAAGTCTCGATATGATAACCGGTTGTGTAGTTGCGTCAGATCCACGATTAGTAAGTAGATTTGAAAGTTCCGATCCCACAGTAAATAAACTCTGGAACAATGTATTATGGACACAACGAGATAATATGATAAGTGTGCCTACTGATTGTCACCAACGTAATGAAAGAATGGGCTGGATGGGTGATGCATTAGTTTTTTGCCAAATGTCAATTTTTAATATGGACATGGCTGCTTTTTACACAAAATGGATTAAAGATATAAGAGATGCCCAATCCGATGAGGGTAGATATACCGATATGGTGCCAACCCCTTATCGAATAAAAGGAATTTTTAAATTAGTATTTCTCGGTGCTCCAGCGTGGGCCGATTGTGGTATTCATCTACCATGGGATGTATATTTGAATTATGGTGATAAAAGATTAATTGAACGACATTTCGATTCAGCAAAGAAATTTATAGATTATGTTCATTCTAAAAATAAAAATTTAATTTGGATAAGGAGAAGGGGAAATAATTATGGGGATTGGCTTAATGGTAATGAAATTAAATCAAAAGAT
>JABXJV010000574.1 GCA_013375355.1 Candidatus Helarchaeota archaeon | reverse complement strand
AGACATTCTGTTTGCCGCAAATTTCTTCCAGTTTCTGGTAAATTTCTGTCATTTTAAACAAATAAATTTGATAAATTAATTAATCTTGTAGTATAACAAAAATAAATAATTTAAGTTTCAAATAAGAATTCTATTTCTATTAATATTAAAAAAAAAAGAGATTTTAAAAAAAGAATTAGTGAATTTCGCGTTTTTCTGTTATCAGACAAGCTCCAATCAGTGGAAATGTAATGAAACTGATCAACATTATCAACCCAAGTGCCGCATCGATTATTTGTCCTACCATCATATTAAGAAAAACAGCGGAATATCCGAATTCTGTTACCATGTTGAAAAGACCGTCCCAAAAGATATATCCCAATAAGTATTCGTAAAGTAAACCTCGCCCTATGCTTGGAAGGTTTATATATTTCAAGGGCTCTGCTACAGCACCAACGATCATCATTAAGATATTTGTAAGAATTGAAAGAACCATTAAGAGAATTAATGAAACGACTCCAGCTAAAACTGCTCGATTTAGTAAAGAAGAAATTAATATCGAAATGGATCCTGTGGCTAGAATAAAACACCATGTTACTAATGTTAAATTTATTGGCATATCAATAGTCCCTGTGATTCCAGGAATAATCAGATCCATCGCACCAAAGATTGAAAATGCATATACAAAATACATACAGAAATATACCAAGGCAGTAAGTATCAAACTAATTAAAGCGAAAGCCAGATACCTAATAAGCACAAGCTGAGTCCTATATATAGGTTTGGAGGCGTAAATTGCCAAGGTTCCCTTCTCTCTATCTCCTGCAATCGTTCCACAAACGATTACTGTAACTATGGCAATCATAGGTATGTTTAAATAGAATATTGTAGCAAATCCAAAGTCTTCAAATGTCATATCAAATCCTATAGAAATCCCCATTGCGCTTGAAAATAACGCTCTAAAAGAGTTAATCGCACCATCAGTACTAAAACCCAAGAGATAAAAAGGCCCGTTTAAAAAATATTGAATATTTACTTTATTTAAGTACACCGAATATTGTGAAAGAGCAAAGGAAATTAAAGTTATAACCATTGGTAATAGTAGTATTAACGCGAAAACTATATACATTTTAGAAGTAATGGCGTTCTTTATTTCTTGAATATATAGAGTAATGCTTTGTTTAAACCTAGATATTCTTTTATTATTCTCACTATTTGCAATATTTATCCGAACTTCAGATTGGGACATACTCCAATTATTATCTTTATTTTTTTGCATACGCAGTTTCCTCCACTATTTTTAAGAAGAGTTCTTGTAAACCACTAACAGGTGGTGAATATTTTATCAGTTCAAGATTGTTATCCAATAAAATTTTGGGAATATCTTTTCCTAATTGGGTGATATCGGTAGTTTCTACTAAAATTTTAAAATCAGATCTCATTATATTTGAAACATAATTTATTTCTTCGAGAACTGAGATTAATTTCGAAGGGTCATTAACAACTATTTCAACTGTTGGTGTCTTGCTCATCTGTGTTTCTTTTTTAATATCTTTAAGTGCTCCTTGAACTAATACATGCCCATCAGCAATAATACCAATATACTCACTAACCCGCTCTATTTCAGATAGTATATGACTAGATACAAAAACGGTAATTCCTTGATTAACGACTGTCTTAATTTTATTAAGCATCTCATCTCTTCCTACTGGGTCTAAGTTGCTAGTAGGTTCATCAAGAATTATCAACTTTGGGTTTCCCATCAATGATTGAGCAAAACCTAATCTTTGCTTCATTCCTGCACTTAAAGTGCCTATTGGAGAATCGCCCCAACCCCCTAAGCCTACAAACTCCAATAATTCTTCGGTTTGTTTCTTTATTTCATTTCTTGGAAGCAAATTTAGTAATCCAATATAAGCGAGAAAATCTCGTATTATAATGTGTTTATGATATTCTACTCTTTCAGGCAAATATCCAATATATCGATTTGTTTTAATAGTTCTTTTTTCGCCAAAAACGGTTATTGTTCCACCATTCGGTCTTAGTAGACCTAGGATGCACTTAATTGCTGTTGTTTTTCCAGCACCATTTAAACCAAGTAATCCATAACACACCCCTTGTGGGACTTTCAGGCTAATTCCTTTTAACGCTGTAAAAGTTCCAAAAACTTTTTTCAATTTATCTGTCTCAATTGCATACATATTAGATTGCCTCCTTAAACTCCTCTTCAGTCGTGATAACTGATTTTCTCTTTAATTGTTCAGCTCTTTCAAGTGGTTTTATCTTCTCTTTTTTAGCTTTCTTCCTTCGGATTCCTAAAGTAAAGATATATACAGTAAGTGCAGGTATTAATGCAAATAAGAAAATCATCAAGCTATAATATTCAAAGTCGATTCCAAGGTTTGCACCAATGATAGATTGTAATTGATAAATTTCTATAGAGTTTCCGATCTGCCTTTATATTCTAATAAAATACCGCTATATTTATCATAATGTGCTACAGAAAGATCTGCTAGATTCCAATACCAAGCAACCTTCGTATCTCTTACTAATTCTAAAACTATCATATTTTCTTCGCCAGTAACGAAACTAGTATATTGACCCATTTCTATTGGTGGCAACAGTTCACTGGGGATATCAATTAGATTCCAATAAGGCAAAGCCCAAAAAAGAAATTTTTCACTCGAATTATGAATTTCACGAGTTAATAAATTTACCTGATAAGTTTTAGTTTCTGAAAAATTAATTGGAATAAATCCCAACTCTGTTTCTATCTCTAATTCAGATACTTCGACCGTTGTAGCATTGAAAATTTTAGAAAGCCAAACTATAGCTATTCCAGTATAAGCTTCTGCAGCAGCTTGACCAGTTTTTTGAGTATAACTTATTTTAGTATAGTAACTCATAAAAGGTGTGATTGGATAAATCATAGACGATTGTGGCATAAAAAATACTGCACCAGAAATACCTAAACTAACGCTGAGAATAAAAATTAAAGTAATCACCTTATGATTAGTTAATTTAGCCTTCATTATCTGTGCCTCCTTCTTTTAGTTTAAGTTCTTTTCGTTTCTTTAGTTTTTTATGTATTACGTTGATAATTATTACAGTTATTGGGAGTAAGAATGGTAGACCATATATTAAGGCAAAGAATAAAGATCCCAATTCTGGAATAGCCTCAGGATTTTGGAATATGAATGCAACAAGGGGGTTATCTCCAGAAGATACAGTTAAAGTTTGGTTAATTGTATCATTTCCAACGAATAATTTCATTTTAAAAGAAAAGGTATTAGGAATTCCATGGATTTCTGGAGCTAGTAACAAGTTTTCTAACATAATTCCAGAAAACACTTTAGTAGATGGATTTATAAGACTTATAGCCCCTTTCAGAGCTGTATCATCCTTAAGATCATTAGATGTTGGAAAAGTAAGCCCTCTAGTATATTTTGAGCCATTCGACATTCCGCAGATTCTTACATGAGGAACAGATAAATTAGTGATTACATTTACAACAAAGCCCCATATACTAATACCTCCATCCTCTAAGATTCCCACATTTGCATTTATTGTCACATTTACATCAGTTCCATCAACGTAGAAATAGTAATATTTAGCATAATTTACATTTGTTTTAGCGGTTGCCTTTGGAATTTGTGAGTAAAATAAAAGTGTCAAACTAAGAAATGTTAAAATTAATATTACATACTTAAATTTGCTCTTCGCAAATTTCCAACGCGTGATATTGTCTGTTTGTGTTTTCATTTATATCACATTTTTATATGTATTTTTTCGACATATTTATATTAGACATGTCAGAATTATACATATAGTAAAGATAAGAATTAGAATGTATATAAGCCTTTTGCATTATTTGCAAATATTCCAAAATAGAGGGTTCTAGTATCTCGGTGAAATTGATGCAAGATACTGAAGGTGATCTTGAAATTCCAGATTTTTTCAAAAAGCCAAAAAGAACTCATTTACATTTTTTTATTTTAATGTTAATTCAGGAGAAACCTTCACATGGTTATGAATTAATTAAAATGATAGAAGAGCGTACCTTTGGAAAACTAAAACCTAGTAATGCATCTATTTATGGAATATTGAATTATTTGGAGAACAAAGATTATATTGAAATAGAACGATTAGGGAAGCGAGAAAAGAAAATCTATAAATTAACTGATAAGGGAGAGAAACTTGTTAATCTATTTCGTAATGATTTAGAGACTTTTCTTCATTCTATAATTCAAACATTTATCCAAGATGATGAATCAGAAAATCCCCTTCCACCTATCCTATTAGATAAATATAGCGATACAGTGTTACAAAAATATTCTAAAGAAGAACAAAAAAAATTCCTTTTAAAAATTAAAGAAAATTTAGAATGGCAATTGCAGAGTGTTGAGAATAAATTAAAGAAATTAAAAAAATAATTTCCAAATTTTTTCTAGAGATTATTTTTTTTAATAAACTCCGTATATTGTATTAATTTTGCCAAAGCATTAGCAGTACCTTCATTAGAATTCATAACTGGAATTTCTGCACCAAATAAAAGTTTTTCGACTTCAAATGCTTCTGCTAATACATCTGCTTCTTTAATAACTGGAACTGAAATTATTATTATATTTTTTTTAAGTTTTTTCTTGAGCCGGACAAAGAATCTATAAAAACCTTTTGAAAGACCCTCAAGTTTCATTTTTTTTGCAAAACCAATTAAAAAATCGATATTTTCAAATATTACTAAAACATCTATTTGAGGTGAATCATCGAATGCTTTAATTACTTTTTTCAGAATTCTATTATCGAATCCAGCAGCGTTGAGATCTATTGGATTACATGAAATAGTTCCGTTTATAAATTGTTCTCCAATCCAAGATTGAATTTGTGATTCCGTTTCCCTATCCAAGTTTGGAACTTTCAATCCTGCTCTTGCAAAGATATCAGCAATCATAACAGAATTTCCACCTCCACCTCCTATAAGTCCCACACGATTTCCTTTAGGGTACGGTTTACAAAAATAAAAAAGTTTTAAGGCATCTAATGCCTCTTGTAAGGAATGAACTTCAATAATACCCATTTGTTTAATGAGAGAATTATATATTTCTATTGTTCCCGCTAGGGAGCTTGTATGAGACATGGTTACACGAGATCCGGCCTCGGTAAGTCCACCCTTTAAGAGTATTAAAGGTTTTTTTAGATTTTTAAGGACTTTATAATATCTTTTTGCGGTTTTTTTATCTCTAAATCCCTCAAGATACTGAAAAATTATTTCTGTATCTGAATCATGTTCATTTAAATATTCTAATATTTCAGGACAATTTATATCAATACCATTCCCATAAGAGAACATCTTAGAAAATTTTAATCCATTATAATGAGACATAATAGTGAAAATATGGGTAAATGCTCCAGATTGAGAAACAAAAGCAATTTTTCCAGAATTTTCTAATCCAACTGGTAGCTCAGCTGCTAAAACAAGTCCATTTTTAGGGATATATATACCCATACAATTTGGACCTAATATTCGCAATTTTCCTTTTGTAATTTGCGACATTGCTTGCTCTAATTTCTTTCCTTCTTCTTTATAACCTACTAATTCAGAAAAACCCGCTGTAAAAATATGAACTAATTTTACTCCTTTCTCAACACAACTTTCTAATGTTTCAAGTATTATTTCTTTCGGAATACCAATTATAGCATAATCCACAGGATAAGGAATACTTTGTAGATTTGGATATGCTTTTAGACCGAAAACTTCATTTCTTTTAGGATTAATTGGATAAATTTTATCTTGAGGATATGTAGATGTCAGATAAGCCCTTATAAAGCTATATCCTCCACTCATTGGGTTCTCTGTGGCACCTATAATAGCAATACCTCGAGGATTTAAAAGTTCTTCAAATTTTGCTGCTTCTTCTGCATTCAAAGGTATCACTGAAAATTGATTAAAAAAAACGAATTTAAATTATGACTATACTCCCAAGATTTTTTTATAAATAAATTTTCGACTATTATTTATATAACACTATTATACGTCAAATTTTAAGAGGGTTTTTTGTGAAAATCGATGATTTAATAGAAAATAAGACTTTTACGGGATATATGTTATGTAATGAAGCTATTTTTAGGGCAGCCGTAGAAAGTGATGTTAAAATTGCCTCATTCTACCCAGGAACTCCCCTATCAGAGATATTAAATGTATTTTCGAATGGTGTGAATAGTCTAGATTATAAAATGGAGATTTCTATAAATGAAAAAGTTGCATTAGAGACTGCTGCAGGAGGAGCAATGGCAGGTTTAAAAGCAATAACTGCAATGAAAAGTGTTGGATTAAACGTTGCATCAGACACTTTTTATTCTTTAGCATATACAGGAGTTAATGGCGGATTAGTATTGGTTGTTGGAGATGATCCTTCTTGCCATTCTTCTCAAACTGAACAAGATGGTAGAGCTTTTGCATATGATGGCTATTTTCCAATGTTAGAACCTTCTGATCCAGAAGAAGCTTATAATTTAGTTAAAAAAGCTTATGAAATTTCTGAAAAATTTAAGACACTTGTTTTAATTAGGACTACTACACGTGTGAACCATTACAGTGGGCTTGTTAAAGTCAAAGAATATAATAGAAAACCGTTTCAAAGAGTTAGTTGGACATCCGAACCACGGAAGTTTAAAACTGTAGGATCTTTTGCACGAGAGAAAAAGTTAAAATTAATGGAGAAATTCAAAGATATAGAAAAATATTTTAACACCCTTGATCTTAACAAAGAAATTAAAAAAGATTCAAAGATTGGAATAATTACTTCAGGAATTTCTTTTAACTATGTAATGGATGCAATACATCGCTTGGATCTGAACATTTCAGTTTTAAAATTAACTACAACAAATCCATTGCCTAGAAATACAATCAAGAAATTCGCTGAAAATCTCGAAAAATTAATCATTGTTGAAGAATTATCACCATTTCTAGAAGTAAAAATCAAAGCTATGGCAAAAGATTTCAACCCAAACCTTAAAATTTATGGTAAATTAAATGGTTATTTTTCAGAAAGCTTTGAATATAGTACTTCCATAGTACTAATGGCTCTATGTAAAATACTTGATATTGAAATCTCCTTTAATTACGATGGATATGAATCAAGGGCTATTCAAACCCGGGAAAAATTACCCCCTAGAATACCAACCTTTTGTCCTGGATGTCCTCATCGTGCAACATTTTATGCAGTTCAAAAGGCCATTAAGGGTGAAAAACTTGCAATTATGAACGACATTGGTTGCTATTCAATGTTAATCTTCCGACCGTATGAAATGACTGAAGTTTTATTAGATATGGGTGCCGGAGTAGGAGTAGGAACAGGTGTATCACAGAGTATTGAAAAACCAGTTTTATGTGTTGTCGGAGATTCTACTTTTTTTCATGCCACATTACCCGCAATAGTAAATGCTGTTCATAATGAAGATGATATTAAGATTTTAATATTACAAAATGCAGTAACGGCTATGACTGGGCAACAAGTTCATCCTGGAAATTTTAGAAAGGCAGGAAATCAAAAAGCAGTTGGTATATTAATTAAAAATGTTGTAGAAGGTTTTGGAGTAAAAAATGTAAAAGTTATGTATCCATTTGATAACACCCCTCAATGGATTGATTCAATAAAAGAGATATTACAATCAAAAGGACCATCGGTAATTATATCCAATGGGACTTGTGCACTTCATGCAGATAGGATAAGACGAAGAAGAGGGGAAAAAAGACCACCATTTGCTGTAGATAAAGATATGTGTAAAAAAGATTATAGCTGCATTCGAAATTTTTACTGTCCTGCAATAATGATTGATGAAAATGATAGAAAAACCATAATTTCAACAGAATTATGTAATGGATGTGGAGTATGTTCGAATTTGTGTCCGCATGGTGCAATTTATAAAACGGAGGGAGGAAATTAAATGAAAGAAAGCTTTAATTTAATCATTAATGGAGTAGGTGGACAAGGTATACTTCTATTATCCAATATTATTGGAAATGCATGTGCAATAACCGAGAAAAGACTTATAACTCAAGAACTACATGGACTGGCACAAAGAAGTGGACCAGTTATTACTCATATAAGAATTGGTGAAGAAATTTATTCTCCTCGTGTTCCAATTGGTGGTGCAGATGTCATTTTATCAACTGAAGCAATT
>JABXJV010000573.1 GCA_013375355.1 Candidatus Helarchaeota archaeon | reverse complement strand
TGATGACACAATCTTTGAGGGGATGGCTAAACAAATTCTTGATACTCCAATGGGTCGTCAATCTAGAGGTCCATCCGAGTTCTATATTGACGATTTACTTCGAATTGGTAAAGAATACAAGACAGATTGTGCTATCTACTCAGGACACATGGGTTGTAAACACAGCCATGCAATGGCAGCTTTAATGAAGGAAATCATTGAAAAAGAATTGGGTATTCCATGTCTAACCTTCGAAGTTGACTGTATCGATTCAAGACCAGTTACAGCACGTGAAGTCAAACGAAAACTAAAACTGTTCTTAAAATCTGTAGTATAAAATCCTAACAAAATATTCTAAATAGCTTAAAATAATATTTTTTTATACTAGTAAATGCTTTTTATTTTATTATCCCTTTTTAATTCATAGAGAGGAAATAGAGAGGTTTATTCAGAGGTAATCAATTTGGAGAATGAAAAACAATTCTATTTATGGGATAGAATTATAAATACTTACGAAACGGCAATGAATCTTATTAAAGGTTCGAAACTGCAACGACCCAGCATGCAGTTCGCAGATATTAACTATGATTATTATAAGAACCTTCGTATCGCCAAGAAAGAACATAAATCTGTAATGACGAATTTTTGCTTTCCTCCGGAGATAGTATATGCGATGGACTGCTATCCGATGTGTCAAGAGATTGGTTCAGTTGCTATAGCCATGTCTAAAGAAGTTCTAAGATATATCGATATAGCAGAAGAAGGGGGGATTGATAGGGCTCAATGCAATGCTCAAAAAGTATGGATCGGCGCCAGTATGGTAGGGGAGGCCCCAATACCAGACTATGTAATTTATGGGAGTCAACCTTGCGATTCAACGAATTCGCAATATCAAGTTATGAAGGAAATTTATAAAGAAACTCCATTCTTCACTATTGATATTCCCTATTGGTCCCACGATCCCCAAGATAAATATTATGATGCTAATACCGTTCCATATGTTGCACAGCAATTAAAAAATTTGGTATCATGGTTAGAGGAGAGAATTGACCAAAAGATGGATCATGATCACTTTATTACTACTATGCAAAATTCTAACAAAACTCGCGAACTTATTTTGGAAGGAATGGAATTAATGAAGGCAGTCCCAGCTCCTATGCCATCTGGGGCAGCCCTCAATAATTATAGTATGTTATTAACTTCTGCGGGATTGTCCAGACCTATTGAATTTGCTAGATTCAAACGGGATGTAGCTAAGAAACGAGTTAAAGAAAAACGTGGGGCTTTGCAATCCCGGGGTTTAGAGGAAAAAATTCGTGTAATGTGGATGTATCTTCCAATAGTGTTCGATCCTTTTCTATTTGAATGGATGGAGCGGAAATTCGGAGCTGTATGTGTTATGGATATGTTGGGCTATACAATTAGTAAACCTATAAATATGAGCAATGATAATACAATCTTTGAGGGGTTGGCAAGACAAATTTTAGATATTCCTATGGGGAGACAGTCCAGAGGACCTGCGGAATTTTTTATTGATGATTTACTTCGGATTGGTAAAGAATACAAAGTAGATTGTGCCATCTACGGCGGACATTTAGGCTGTAAACACTCCCACGCAATAGCCTCCTTGATGAAGGAAATTATTGAAACTGAATTAGGTATTCCCTGCTTAACCTTTGAAGTGGACGTTGTTGATTCGAGGCCAGTCACGGGACGTGAAGTTAAACGAAAACTAAAATTGTTCTTAAAGTCCTTGAAATAATTAATATTTCTTCGGAAAATAATGAAAATAAAATCCCAAATATAGAAAGAGCTGCAAAATCGTTTTCAAATTTATATAAATACAAAATTATTCTTCAAAAAGACTATTGATTCTCTAGTATTTTACCAATTTCTTTTATAAAATCATTAAAATCATCTAAATTTTTCTGGACAAATTGATAAACTTGTTTTTCATCAACTTCTGTGTAAAAATGAACTAATACATTTCTAAATTTTGCCATTTCTATAAACTTTTGAGCATTTTCATCAGAAATTAATTTTTCCTTTTTTAATATTTCGAAAATTTCAAAATATGCTTCAGGTTTTTTAAATTTTTTAATAGAAACAATATGATTTCCAATATCAATACAAATTTGAATAGCTAATTGAAGGAGATGTTGAGTTGCCATAAAGTTTCTCAAGTTTATAAAATCTTCAAAAATTAATTTTTTAATGGCTCGTAATTCAATAAGATATTTTTCTAATTTTGCCAATCTGTCAAGGATTATATCTTCATCTAACACCAAAAGTACCCTCATTAATCCTTTTAATTAAATATTTATTATAATAATCAAAAAGTGGTTTTATATCCAAAAATTCTCTAACAACAGTTGTTTCATAACTTACTCGTGCTTTTTCATTCCTAGAAAAAACCAAGATTCCATCCTTTATAATTACATATTGTAAAAAAATCGGAGCATTATTTAAAATTATTAAATCGACTTGATTTACTTTAAAAATCTCAATTAATTTTCCAATATACTCCATTTTTTTATTGATAAGAAAATTATTTTCATTTTCTTTAAGAAGGATCGCAAAATCAATATCACTTAATATATTTTGAGTATTTTTCGCATAAGATCCAAATAAATACCCCAATAAAACGTCTTTATCCTTTTCCAATATATTTCTGATTAATTCTAATTGATTATACAAAATATTTTTGCTCCCATTAAAAAACATTTTTTTTTAAAAATTACATTATTAATAAAATAACCATTTCATTAATACATTAGGTTTGTCTTAATTTGTTGTTTCTAAAAATTTTAGGACTGATTTATAAATGAATTCCAGAGAACGAGTATTAGCGGCTATTAACCATAAAGAACCGGACAAAATTCCGATAGATCTTGGAAGCACCCATGTTACAGGTATAAATGCAATTGCATATAATAATCTAAAAAAATATTTAGGTATTACAACTGGAAACACCCGAATTATCGATGTAATACAACAACTAGCCCAAGTCGAAGATATAATAATTGACCGATTTCAAATTGATGTATTGGGTATTGGTCGGGCATATAATAAAAAAGACGAAGACTGGTACGATATTGATCTAAAAGGTAATAAAGTACAATTTCCTGCTCGGTTCCGTCCTAGGCGTAATGAAGATAATTCCTATGACGTAGTTCATCCAGATGGTACTATACTTGCTAAAATGAGTGAAGGCGCATTTTATTTTGAGCAAAACTATTTCCCGTTTCTAGAAGGTTATCCTGACGATTTTTCAGACTTAATAGGCTCTATTGGTAGATATCTTGGGTTTATACACCCTCCAGCTCCATTTGATAATCTACAGCAAAGAAGATTTTGGCGAAAATTAAGAGAGACTGCAATTGAGTTAAGTAAAAATTCAAATAAAGCCTTAACTATCGATCTTGGATGTAGTGTATTTGAATTTGGGCACGCATTGAGACGGATAGATAACTCTTTAATGGATTTAGTAAGCGATCCCTCGCAAGTTGAAAAATTCCTTGATAAAATCATGGATTTTCATCTCGCATCACTATCACTTGTTTGTAAATATGTTGGAGATGTTATAGACGTAATTCGTATTGGGGATGATCTTGGGGAAAATAAAGGACCTTTGATTAATCCTAAATTATATCGAAAGATATTCAAACCAAGACATGCGGAAATATGTGATTACATCAAAAAACACAGTTCTATGAAAATATTTTTCCATTCCTGCGGATCTATAAAGCCATTTATCCCTGATCTAATAGATGTTGGGGTTGATATTCTAAATCCAGTCCAAATTAATGTTAGAAATATGGATCCCAAGGAATTAAAAGAAGAATATGGTGATGATATTACATTTTGGGGTGGTGGTGCGGACACTCGTAATGTAATTAACCGTTTAAGCCCGAAAGAAGTAGAAAAACATGTGACTGAATTATTAGAAATTTTTTCACCTGGTGGCGGATTTATCTGGAGTACTATTCACAATATTTTACCCGATGTTCCCCCTGAAAACATTGTAGCAATGTTTGATGCGATTCACAAATATAATGACTCGAAAAAATAATTTTTAGAAAGGTTCCTAACTTGCAGCCTCAGCCTCTTTCTTTGTTCCATGAACATAAATCTTTATTCTACTGTTAGTAAGGACCAGATTAATTCTATTTTTTTCTTCCAATTCTTTAAGAAAAGGCTTGATAACACTAATTTTAATACCATATTTAATTGAGAGCTGAGTTGAAGTTATATATTTCATTTTTGGTAGATCATTTAAAATTTGTTCTTGAACATCCTCAGGGATAAGCAAAGCACGCCTAAGTCTTTCTTTTCCTTTAGTTTCTTTAGCCCCCCATGATTTTTTCTTTTTTGCTTTTGAAGCAAGTGATTTAACTTTTTTTGCAGACTTAGATTTTGCTTTTTTTTTCGATTTTCCCATGCATATTACACCAAGATTATTTCATGTGTAAAAAAAATAATTATTACTTTATTTAAATTGTTTTTCTCATATAAATTAATCCATAATTGGAATGAAATTCTCTTTAATTTTTATTTTTTAATCTTTTAGTAAGAAAAAGAAGAAGTTTTAGACTTCATCACCAGTTAGGGCTATTAAGGTCGCAGACCGTTTCACACCAGCCATTTTTCTTATTTTAAGGACTACCGAATTCAGTTCTCCCATACCTTCTGTTTGTACCCTTACTATTATATCCCAAGCGCCATAAACAATATAAGCCTCCGAGACCTCTTTTAAGTCCCGAACATCATTTACAAATTTATACTCTTCACCTGAAGCTATTTCGATTAAGATGAATGCAATAGTATCTGCCAATTAATTGACCTCCTTTCATATTTCTTTTCAAATTTTATTTAAAATTACAATTTACTTGCAGATAGAGAATTAATTTTATTACATAAAAAAATTGTCATTAGGAATTTTTATTAAGAACACAAAATTTAATGTAATAAAAACTGTCATTCGGTGAAATTCTGTGTCTTCGGAAGAAAATGAATTTAATAATATTAGAAATTTAATGAAAAAACATCATGAAATGTTTGCTAACGCAATTCCCTTAATAGCTTCTGAAAATGTTTGCAGTCCAGCTGTACGTGAGGCGATAACAACAGATCTGGCTCATCGATATGCAGAGGGTGTAGCAGGAAGACGAGTTTACGCTGGTTGTGAATTCATTGATCAAATTGAGTTAAAATGTATTGAATTGGCAAAAAAATATTGGCGTGCAGGCTTTGCAGATGTTCGTGCTATCTCAGGAGTTGTGGCAAATCTTGTTGCATATACAGCATTATCTCAACCTGGAGATAAAATGATGGTCATGCCTATTGCTCAAGGTGGGCATATAAGTCATAATAGGACAGCAATAAATGTCCATGGTCTAAATGTCGGTTTTTTTGAATTTGATGAAGATGAAATGAATTTAGATGTTGATAAGAGTATTAAAAGATTAAAAGAATTTAAGCCAAAAATTGCTCTTTTTGGAGCTTCTGTATTTCTATTTCCTCACCCAGTTAAAGAAATCAGTGAAACGGCGAAAGAAGTCGGAGCTAAAGTTATGTATGACGGTGCTCATGTTGCTGGGCTAATAGGTTCGGGGTATTTTCAACAACCTTTAGAGGAAGGTGCTGATGTATTTACTCTTAGTACTCATAAAACTTTTCCCGGTCCTCAACATGGATGTGTTTTATCTTATGAGGATGAAGAACTGAATAAGAAATTACGATTAGCTGCATTTCCATCTCTTCTAAGCAATCATCACCTTCATAATGTAGCGGGTTTGGCAGTTACATTAACTGAAATGTTAAAGTTTGGAAAAGAATATCATGATCAAGTATTAAAAAATGCAAAGGCTTTGGGTCAAGCATTACATGAACGTGGATTTGAAGTATTGGCAGAGAAAAAGGGTTTTACTGAATCTCATACTCTAGTTGCAGATATAAGTAAACTTTCCAAGACAATTGGCTGGGGAGATAAAATAGAACAAATATTAGAAAAGGCAAGAATCATATTGAATAGAAACTTAATTCCTAAAGATATCAAAGAAAAAAGAAGTTTTAGATCTCCATCTGGTATTAGGCTAGGTACATCAGAAGTCACTCGATTAGGGATGAAGGAAAGCGAAATGGATTATATTGCAGACCTAATTGAACGGATTTGTATTAAACAACAAGATATCGAATCAGTAAAACAGCTAGTCAAGGAATTTAGAAAAGATTTTCAAGAAGTCAAGTATTGTTTTAAATCAAAAACTAAAGCTTATCAATATATCGATATCCATTAAACAATAATCTTGTTCTAATTACTTTTTTCTATAATATATATATTGAAATTCTCTTGAAAAGGGGAAAAAATTGGGTCTAATTGATGGTAGTAAAATCGCAAATGATATTAAAAAAGAGTTATCAAATGAAATTAGTCTTTTAAAAAAAACGCATAATATAATCCCTGGTCTAGCAACGATCTTAATTGGGGATGATCCAGGCTCTAAAGTTTATGTAAGACTTAAACAAAAGGCTTGCCAAGAAATTGGAATATATTCTGAAAAAATAGTTTTCCCGAATAACGTTACTGAGGAGAAAATTTTTTCTTCAATTAAAAAATTGAATGAGAATGATAAAATTCATGGAATTTTAGTCCAATTACCACTTCCTAACCATCTAGATCAGCTTAGAATAATGGAAAAAATAAAACCGGAAAAAGATGTTGATGGCTTCAATCCAGTAAATGCGGGTAAATTAGCTAATAGGGACGAGTCTGGGTTTATTCCTTGTACTCCTAAAGGTATTTTATATTTATTAGAACAAATTTTACCATCATTAGAGGGAAAAAATATAACCATAATTAATCATAGTACTGTTATTGGAAGACCTTTAGCAATGCTGCTATTAAATCGAAATGCAACAGTTACTATATGTCATATCAAAACAGATAATTTAAAAAAATATACACAGAATGCAGATATCATAATTACGGCTGCAGGTGTTCCAAACTTGATTAAAATAGATATGGTTAAAGATGGTGTCATAATAATTGATGCTGGTTTTTCAAGAGTTGAAGGCAAAATCGTTGGTGACGCAGATTTTGAGAATTTAAAGGAAAAATCTTCTCACATTACTCCACCAACTGGTGGAGTTGGTCCAATGACTATTGCAATGCTTCTTGAAAATACCGTACTAGCAGCAAAAAAGAATTTTTGACCTCCATTTTTAAATCAATTATAAGTTGACTATTGAAAAATCTAAGGAATTTTATTTTTTCTTTTTCTCTTTAATTTCTTTTGGTTTTTTACGTGGAATTCTTTGTTCTTCCGGTAATAATGGTTTAAATTTTTTATGAGGTTCTTTTTGATACCAATATGCTGTTGTAGAAATGTCGTCCGATCTTCTATTTGCATGCCCATGTTCGATAGTTACTTTTATCGATTTTTCAAAATAAATCGGATCTAAAATGTGATATCGATAATAAGTGATTTTACCTGACCAATTTTTACCTCCTGGAAGAATTACACCATGAAAAGGTGCGTTATATTCTGTTTGAGGACAGTAGGCAGTATTAAAATAGTCTTCTGTGCCAGTTCCATAAATTGTAGGACTTGGATCACCATCAATGAATATCATATCATCTCCTTCTCCAGGCCAATTATGTTCGGTAACTTCTCTTAAATTATGGATATTGTAATTACAACCAACATAATGCCCTTTTCCTTCGGCTTCTAGAATTAAATAATTTTTTGAAAAATCTTCATTTGTTCCCAGAACTAAAAATTCCATATTATTTAAACCCTCTTCTGAAATACCTTGACAAGGATTTTCGCGGTTCCATGTAGCATGAAATCGTCCCATATCATCTTCTAATGAGTCGTATTCTTCATAATCAATATAGAAATATAACCAAAGACTCCTTTTCGAATCATTATCAATTTCAAATATCGCTCTTTTTGCAAATGGCATCGGAAAAAAACAATTAAACCCTTTCCCATCTTGGGGAGACATTGCTAAAGGGAGAGATGTAAAATCTTTACTAAGTGCATGTCCCATTCCAAAAAAGTCACCAATCGGAACCTCGACACTCGGATTTTCCTCGTCATCCCACCAAATACGTAGTAATACTTTTCGTAAATAATATCTATCAATAGATGACATAGTGGTCCAAATGTGTCTCACACAACCTGCGCCTTTTATATCCGCTATGATTTTTTTTGTTTTTCCTTTAAAAATTAAAAAATCTTGGTTTCCATGAGTTGGATCATGACTTGAAATTCTTTTTCTTTTATAATTCCTCAATCTCGGAAGTTCTCTCATCATCTTAATTACCTAATCAAAATCTATATAGTTTACAAAATATGAGTTATATAAAAAATACAAAATCTACTAATAAATTTTACAACCTTATTACGAAACTAACTGAAAATTAATATCCGGTTATTTTTTTACTATATTATTGATCCAAGGAGTTGAGGAATTAAATCCTTAGCCACAGGACCAAATACAGGTACTATAGCTACCGATACTAGCTTGGCAAGAATTGGGGGTGTCATTGCCCATTCTGGTAATTTAGTTATATCATCATATTCTTCTTTCATTAGCTCATAATCTGGACTATGTGATTCTTTCTCTCCTAATTCTTTTAGCATTTTAAATCTTAGAATTTTTAAGTGAAATTTCTTTGTATGTAACATCAAATTATGGCATCCCCACATATTTAACAAGAAGACAAAAAATACAAATGCGACAATTAATCCAGTAATTACATAAAACAAGATATCTGATTTTAAATCGAGAAAATAAAGTGGTATTGCCCCTCCGTATCCGATTGATATTATTATCGAGTTTAATAATGCAAAATCTCCAACTAATTTAAAGAATGGATCTGCCACTCTAGTATCCTCTAGGGGAATATCTAATTTTAAAACGGTTTCTCTAAAGCTTAAAGAAGTAAGTGCACTTATCAAGGCAAAAATACCCATCATAAACACAAGTGAAAAAACCACGCTCTGTAATAATGGCATTAAATATTTAGTCCATTCTTCCATAAAACTAAATTCTGATTGAATTTCGGAGAATAATATAAAGAACCAAAAACATGCAAAACAAAATCCACCCCATACGAGTATCTTTGCTAATGTGATAAAAAAATCTGAATCACACTTATATTTTATACGTTGAAAATAATCAATTCTACGAGCAAAATTATATAATTTCTTTTCAAAAATATACTCTATATCGGTAGTTGAGTCTGATTTTGTAAACTTTTTTAAGTCTTCAAATATAAAATTTTTTATCTCGTTTGTATATTTTCCTTCCCAATTTTTAAAGATAGTTCCTAATATCCTCCTCTTCTTCCCCCTCTCATCCTTACATTCTGAAGTAATTACTTTAATAAAAATTAATTTTAATATTTCCTTGCTTTTATCTGACAAATTCAACTTATCACTTATTTTATTTGTATCTTTATTATCAAATAGTTTATCAAATTCAATGTCCTCAATTGTTTCGTATATTTCTTTGATATAATATTCTTCAACCACTTCATGAGGAAGCATCAATTTCCATTTTTCTCCTGGGTTATTTGGATCTACCCAATCTTTAAAATAACTATAGTTATCAAACCATGTTTTAATAATCACTTCATGAGTCTTCGCATATTTCCAGATACCCAGTAACATGACTAATAATAAACCTGATAAACCATAAGCTTTGATATCTTTTATAAAAAAGTACGAAATACTTAAACAACAAAAAAAGCCAATACCAATTAAAATATATATTAAATAATCAAGATTTAATTTACCGATTTTTTCAGGTGGATCTTGTTGACCGGTGAGTATCTCATTAATAATTTTTTTATATGCTATCAATACACCAATCGATATCATAGCAGGAAGAAAAAACCCAAATAATATATCTAATAATGGATCACCAAAAAACCCTACCATTTATTTGCCTCCAATGATTATAATTCAAAAAGTGGTATTTATTATATTTTGACTTATATTTAAAATTTTTTAAAAATCTAGAGAAATAATAAGTCTTATTTATTAATTTTTAACAGGTCTTAAACGATAACTATACTGATATTTTTTATTTTTTAATAATTTAAATTCTTTATCAAGCCATAAGAATGCCGGAACATATCCGCCAACCCCTCTCTGTTTATGGTCAATATTTATTGTAATTATATCTCGATGAGGTAATTCATGAACATGTTTAGCTTTTTCTAAATCTCCCATTGTATAAGGCCATGCACTAAAATTGAGCAAAGATTCTCCCATAGCTGTAACCAATAGTCCAAATCCCTCTCTATCAAGAAATGACACCCATCTTACATCAGCTCTGTTAGCATTCTCCTGTGGTCGAACATAATTATGAATTAATTCATCTACTTTATATGAATAAATTCCCACTGCTGCTCCGGTTTTACGGTCCAAATAATTTTCATGAGGACCTCTACCGAACCAAGTAATATTATTATATTGCTTAGGCATAGCCATTTGCATACCAAAGCGAATCATATCTATCTTGGGTTTAAAACTATTTGTAATTATAACATCTCCATTTCCAAAGATTTCATATTTACTTGTATATTTGGATTTTCCATAGGGTACCTTGGATTTAATGATTATTTGGACTTGATTTGAGTCTTGCTGATTTGTTTCCACACTGATTACTTTTCGGTTTCTATTTGATTTTTTCCACTTTTTCTTAAATCGCCAGAAAAAAGAGATCCAAAATGCAATGCCTATATCATTATCAATGGGTGCTCTCCAAAAATTGGGAATTAATGGGCTAGAGATTAATTCTTTTCCTTCAAATACAAAAGATATAATTGCACCAATATGTTTATCGATTGTAACTTGAAAATAATTTCCTTTAACAATGATTTTATACGTTGACTCATCAACTTCTATTTTTGGTAATGATTCTGTTACTTCTTTTTGTGATTTCGGGATATCAAAAGGAATTTTAAATTGATCCCATGCTATAATATACCCTTTTTCTGCCCATGATGTATTTTCTGCTAATGAAAACTTAATCATTAAATGATATTCTGTATCTGGTTTTAACTCAGGTTCCTCAAATGGAATTTCAATTTCTTGTTTCACTTCGGGGTCAACTACCAATCTAGGTAATTTTCCTCGCTGAATTACTCTCCCATTAGCTGTTAATTCCCATGATATATTAAAAACATCAAGTTTTATGAAATTATATTTATTTTGGATTCTGAAATTACCTTTTCTCAACTCTACTGGATGAACTTTTATATTTTGATAGACTTTTTTCACTTCATACAGAGCTGGATTAGGTTTTCGGTCTGGCATAAGGATTCCATTTATACAAAAATTCCGATCATTAGGTTTATCTCCAAAATCACCACCATAGGCCCAGAATTCCTTGCCATCATCCGATATTTTTCTCAATCCTTGATCGATGTAATCCCAAATAAATCCACCCACACAATTTGGATATTTTTCAAAGACATCCATAAATTTCTGAAGTCCTCCAAGGCTATTTCCCATTGCATGTGCATATTCACAAAGGATACGGGGTTTATCCTTGTATTTCCCTGGTCTTACTAGCTTCCACATTCCAGTGGTAACCCATCTGAACTGCCCCGATTTTTCCAATTGTTTAGGAGTTGAATACATAGTACTAAAGACATCGGATTCTCTAAGCTCATAATCCCCTTCGTAATGTATATTACGAGTTGGATCAATTTTTAAAGCTGCTTCCTTCATTTTTATAAAATTTTTACCATTTCCAGCCTCATTTCCCAGTGACCACATGAATATGCACGGGTGATTTTTATCTCGCTCTACCATACGAACCATTCTATCAACTACTGCATTAGTCCATTTAGATTTACTTTTTGGTATTTTATTCCGTAAGCCATGAGTTTCTAGATTGCATTCATCAAGGACATAAATTCCAAATTTATTGCACAAATCATAGAACTTCGGATCATTTGGATAATGACTAGTTCGTACAGCATTAATGTTATTTTGCTTTAAGATTTTAATATCCTGAATCATAAGGTCTAATGGAACAGCTCTACCATGATCAGGATCGTGTTCATGCCTATTAACCCCTTTAAAAATTATGGACTTGCCATTTATGAGAATCTGACGTTGTTTAATTTCTACCACTCGGAAGCCAAAATAGCAGCGTTCAATTTCAATAATTTCATCATCAGAATTTTTTAAATTCAATAGTATTTCATAAAGATATGGTGTTTCAGCTGACCATTTCTTCGGATCCTCAATCTCTGACTCCATTTCCAAAACTATTTCAGTACCTGGATTTAAATCAAAATTTTCATACATAAGCGGGGTGTTTCCGATAATTTCTTTCTCAGCATCTAATAAAATTACTTCAATTTTATGGTTCTTAACATCATTTTCTCCATAATTTCGTATTTTTGCTCTGACCATCAATTTAGCGTCTTTATATAAATCATCCATTTTGCATCGAACAAAGAAATCTTGGAGATGTACTTTGGGAGTTGAAAACAAATAAACATCTCGATAAATACCACTAAATCTCCACATGTCTTGGTCTTCTAAATAACTTCCATCAGACCAGCGATAAACTTCTACCGCGATAACATTATTTCCTTTTTTTAAATATTTTGTAAGATTAAATTCAGCTGGAGTCATGCTCCCCTGACTATAACCTACTTTTTGTCCATTAACCCAAATATAAAACGCTGATTTAACTCCATCAAAATGAATGAAAATCTCCCTTCCTTCCCAATTCTCTGGTAGTAAAAATTCGGTTCTATACGACCCAACAGGGTTATAATTATGATCAATACTTGGAATTCTTCTCTTTCTTACACTATATGGATATTTCACGTTAGTATATATTGGAATTCCATATCCATGTAGCTGCCAATTACTAGGAACAGGTATTTCAGTCCAATTACTGTCATCGAATTCTGGTTTATAAAAATCTAACGGTCGCATAGATGGTTTTTTAACCCAATTAAATTTCCAAGGACCATTTAAAGATTTATAATAAGACGATGCTTCGCGTATCCCGCCAAGGGACGATTTGATATCATGATATGGTATGAGTGTTGCGTGAGCAGGTTCTTTATTCCAACTGATAAACTCAGAGTTTTCCCAATCAACTTTATTTGTTTTTTTCTTCATTTTTTTCAATATTAATTATCTTTATTGTTTTTGTAAGGTGGGTGAATTATTTTGGTTCAAAAACCTTCTTACCTACGATTTCAAGCTTATCATCAATAATTCTTCTAAAAAAACAACTAAAATAACCAGTATGACAAGCTGCAGTTATTTGATCTATTTTAAGTAATATTGCATCCTGGTCACAATCAATATAAACTTCTTTAACAATCTGTAGGTGACCTGAAGTTTCCCCTTTTTTCCACAATATATTTCTGGAACGGCTCCAATAATGTGCGTATCCGGTTGTAAGAGTCATCTTAATCGCTTCTTCATTAGCAAACGCAGACATTACAACCTTATTAGTTTTAATATCTTGAGCAATTACGGCAATTAAACCATTTAATTTAGAAAAATTTAATGTTTTTATTATTTTTTCTGCGGTGTTTTCACTAATTTTAAATCGTTCCAAAAAGTATACCACCCAAAAATCTCTTTTTAATAGCCATTTCAATAAAATTTTTAATTATACTAACAATTAAAAATTAATATAACAATTAATAGTCTGATCAATAATCTGAAACATAAAATAAGAAAATATTATACTTTAATGAATTTAAATTAAAATATCATAAAGTTTAATTTAGATTATAGAAATATCAAATAATGAAATCTGGACAACTAAAAAATAAATATCTTTCGATTAGGAAGTTGAAAAATGACATATATCCTCAAGCTAGTAATTGCTGGTGAAGGCGGTGTAGGCAAAACAGCAATGACACTTCGGTTTACTAAGGGGATCTTCCTTGAGGGAACCAAAATGACGATAGGGGTAGACTTCAGTGCTGTAAAAGTAATGCTAGGTGAAGAGCAAGTAACTCTTCAATTATGGGACTTTGGAGGCGAAGATCGTTTCAGATTCATTCTTCCTGGCTATTGTCGTGGAGCATCTGGGGCTTTATTAGTTTTTGACTTGACAAAGCCCTATTCTTTCAATAATCTCCCAGAATGGCTTGGTTTAATCAGAAAAAATACTGATTCCGTTCCTGTTGTTTTAGTTGGGACCAAAATAGACTTGCCTAATCGAGCAATAACTAGAGAAGCTGCAGAATCTTTTGTGAATGAAAATAGTATAATAGTTATATTGAATGCAGCGCAAAAAGCGGTCAAAATATAGGTTACGTCTTTGGACTTATAACACAGGCTGTTTTAGATAGGAAAAAACAAGATAGTGGATTTTATTAAATTGATGTAGAAAAAGCTGTGTTATTTTTATATTGATTCTGATAAACCCTATCTAAAAGTTCTCTTTCTATACAGATTATCTAAATCAGTAATTCTTCTCTAAATATTTTATTTTCTTTGTTACTGTCTATAAAAATAATTCTATTGGTTAATATTATGGTTAAAAATTTCAAGGCGAATATTTGGAAAATATACTTATTCAATATGCTACGTAACATGATGTTTGTTTCACCTGTATTAATCCCCTTCTTCACAGATTGGGGTGGATTAAGTTTCTTCCAAATAATGATATTACAGAGCTGGTTTCTATTCTGTTTCTTCATTTTTGAAATTCCAACAGGGACTGTGGCAGATTTTTTAGGAAGAAAGCACTCGCTTTTATTGGCTAGTGCAATTAATATTGCTGGTGCACTAGTTTATGGAAGTATTCCAAATTTTTACATTTTTATGCTAGGAGAATTTCTATGGGGGTTATCAATGAGCTTATATTCTGGGGCAACTGAAGCGTTTGTATACGATAGTTTAAAGGAAATAAACGAAACTGAAAAATCAAAAAAAATAATGGGAAGAATGCAAAGCTTCAATTTGGTGGGAATTATGATTGGAGCTATATTTGGAAGTATAATCGTAGTAATTTTTGATCTAAGAGCAACAATGTTATTTGTTTCAATTCCAACTGGTTTTGCATTATTTATTGGTTTAACTTTTAAAGAACCACCCTTACAAGAAACAACGGAATCAAGGAGTTATTTTACTATATTAAAAGAAGGAGTGAAATATTTACATGAACATAAAATCCTAAAAATTTTAGCAATTGATATGATTTTTTTAGCTTCGGTTGCCTACTGGATGATTTGGCTCTGGCAACCAATGTTAAAAGAAGCAAATGTTGAGATTTTTTACTATGGCTTTGTGAATGTAGCCCTTTTAATAATCGAAATAGCAATAATGAATAGTTATGAAGGATTAGAAAAGTTATTTCGTTCTAAAAAAAGATTAGTTTTTTTTACATCATTTATGACAGGTATAGGGTTCATTATAGGAGGTTTAACCTCATTCCTTCCGTTTGTGTTATTAGCTATATTTTTAGCTGGCGGTTTTGGGTTATCAAGAAGACCTCTATTAATCAGTTATATGAACAAATACATTCCATCTGAAAAACGGGCAACAGTCATCTCCACAGCAACTATGTTTGAAAAAATGGTTTGTGCAATATTTAATCCTTTCGTGGGTTTGCTGGTAGACTGGTCACTAAGTTATACATTAATTATTATTGGAATTGTGGCGGTGGTTTTTTCATTAATCTCAAAAGTTGAAGAAAATCATTTAATTGAATGATAGAACTAATTATATACTTAATTAGACTTTGATCTGAAACTAAATCGAATTAATAGTCAAAGTAATTAAATCAATTCTTAATTGAAAATGCCACTATCCAAACAATTAATAATTTAATATATGAATAATTTATAATCAAAATAAATAATTAAAGAGATAGAAAAATATGCAAGACGGAGTTCATTACAAATACGAAATATTATTTGCCCCATCTTATTCTATAGTGAATATATTACTTAAAGAAGGTCAGACTATAAATGCTGAAGCAGGAGTTATGATATACCATGATACAACAATTGGAATACATACAAAAAAAGCAGCTAAGGGTTTCTGGGCAAGCGTAAAAAGAACTTTTGCAGGTGAGACTTTTTTTATCAATGAATTCACTGCAGAAACTGGTGATGGAATATTAGGTTTAGCCCCTCCGTACCCAGGAGATATAAAACACCTGAAATTAAAAGCTGGAGAAGAATGGATGGTTTATTCAGGTGGGTTTGTCGCAAGTTCTCCGACTTTAGATACTGGAACAAAATTTTCAGGATTTAAAAGGGGTATTTTCGGAGGAGAAAAAATGTTCTTTCTACTAGCAAAGGCGGAAGAAGATAGTGATTTATTTGTATCTGCACTTGGGGGATTTTTAGAACGCGAATTGGAACCCGAAGAGAAATTACGGATAGATAATTCACATTTGGTAGCAATGGAAAGTTCTTTAAAGTGGGATATTAAAAAAGTAGGAGGCTTAAAATCTACACTATTTTCTAAGGAAGGGTTAGTAATTGAAGCAACTGGACCAGGAAGGGTCATATTTCAAACAAGATCACCTTCTGAAGTCATATCTTGGATCTGGAGGTCTCTTCCTCACAAACACACAGGTTAATTATTTTTTTATTTTTTCTTTTTAAAAGAATTATTTTTGAAATCTTTTCAGTGCTTCTTTTAAATCTAATTTTCCTTCATAAATAGCTTTACCAGTAACAATTCCCGCTACTTTTGTATTTTCGAGTGCTTCTATATCTTTAATCGAGCTTATACCCCCAGCAGCTATAACAGGTAACGAAGTTGATTGGACCATTTGAGTAGTAGCTTCTAGATTGGGTCCAGTAAGAGTGCCATCTGCTTCAGCGGATGAAAAAAGAATCCATCCTGCACCTTTTT
>JABXJV010000572.1 GCA_013375355.1 Candidatus Helarchaeota archaeon | reverse complement strand
CTTTACTTTTAAGAGCACATGGAACAACTCCCGAAATATATAATGAAGCGAAAAAGAGGGGATTAAAAATCATTGATGCAACCTGTCCTCTCGTTCTGGAGATTCACAAAATCGCAAAAGAACTTGAAAAGGATGGGTATAGGGTCATCATTATTGGTGATTACAATCATGATGAAGTTATTGGTATCGCAAGTCAGATAAAAAATCCCATTATTATTGAAAAACCTGAAGATGTGAAAAAAAATATTAAAAGGATATTAAAAAAAATTGGAGTAGTTGTCCAGTCAACACAAAATATTGAAAATACAAAAAAGATTGTGGCTGAACTTGTTCCCAAATGCCGGGAATTAAAATTTATGGATACTATTTGCGGACCTACAAAATCATACCAGACAGAAATAAGGTCTATGCCTAAAAAAAATGATGTTATAATTATTGTTGGTTCTTTTAAAAGCGCTAATACCTGCAGATTAACAGAAATATCTAAATCTCTGAATCCAAATACATATCAGGTGGAATCTGAAAATGACTTGAAACCAGAATGGTTCAAAACTGCTGAATCCGTGGGAATAACCGCCGGTGCATCTACTCCCGATTGGATAATTAATAAAGTTGTTGAGAAAATTAGATTACTCAATTTTAATTAAGAATTTTTTGTTAAGATTAAATTTTACAAAGAGCAAAAATGAATCCAATTCGTAATAAAAATATATTCTATTCAGAGGGTATTGACATTAAAGAATTTCGTGAAATTCTTCGAAAAGATGATATAAAATTGACTAAGATACAAACTATTACAAAAAATTTACTTAAAGAGTCTCTTTCTATTTTTCTGGTGAATAATGAATTTCTTAAAAAAAATCTTAAAAAACTTGAAAAAATCCACAGATCTTCCGATGAAATTTTCTTTTCTATTGTCCTTATTACAGAGAATGGAACAGAACCAATTTTAGACACAGATATTATTGATGATATAATCCAAATGCCTACCAGCAAAGTAATCTTTTTAAAAAAGATTAAAAAACATTTTTCTGACCTACAATTAAAATACCAATCGACCATTTTAAAAAATGAATTAGAACTGCGCACAAGAGAAATAGAAGAACTTTCTCGAATCGGCTCAATGCTTATGTTAGAAAAAGACCTCGATACACTTCTCCATCAGATTCTCCTTAAAAGCCGCGAGATCACAAACGTAGATGCAGGAAGCCTTTACCTGATAGAAGAAAATGAGAAAAAAGAAAAATATTTAAGATTTAAACTCAGCCAGACAG
>JABXJV010000571.1 GCA_013375355.1 Candidatus Helarchaeota archaeon | reverse complement strand
GTGAGTTAGAAGAAAAGTTTAAGATTTCAAAAATGACAATATGGCGGGATCTCAAAATGTTAGATGTAAAAGGTTTAGTTAAAAAAGTTCATGGTGGTGCAGTTAAAAGGGAAATTGCGTTACCCCCAGAACCTAGTTTTGATGAAAAAAAATTGATAGCTTCAAAAGAAAAAGAGATAATCGCTCGATATGCTGCTGAGAATTTTATTAACGATGGTAATATAGTTTCCTTAGGTGCAGGTAGCACAATACTAAAAATGATGCCCTATCTTATAAAGAAAAATATAACATTACTAACAATTGGTCTACAAAATATCCTTTACGCCTTAAAATTTGCTCCCCAATTAAATATAATCGCAAGCGGAGGGTCATTAAGGCATCCTGCTCTTGCTTATGTTGGTCCTATTGCTGAAGAGTTTTTTAGAAAATATAAAACAGATTTAGTGTTTCTGAGTGGCACAGGACTCACTATAAAAGATGGGATTATGGATCCGCATCCTTTAGATGTAGAAATAAAAAAAATAATGACACAAAACGCAAAAAAAGTTGTATTCCTCATGGATTCAAGCAAGATCAATCAAATATCCCTCGCCACATCAATAAATCTTGAGGATATAGATATTTTAATTACTGATGACGGTGCTCCAGATGATTTTAGAAAGGAGGTTAAGAAGTTAAATATAGATGTCAGATATATAGCTTATCAATAATAGAAATTTCTCGGGGGTTTGGCAGTCTACTTAAATTTATGTGATATTATCTGCAATTTTACTAAAGTGAACATTTTTAGCATCCCGTTTTGATCCCATTCTAATTTAACATTATTTTATTTTCTTTAAATATTCCTTATAAGCGTTATTCCATTTTTCACTATCCATTGGAGTAAATTCTTTAATTTGAAAAGATTTCTTTACAATTTGTCTTAAATTTCTTATATTTTTGATTTCTCCTAAAGCGAGAATTTGTACTAAAATATTACCTATAGCTGTAGCTTCTGAAGGTCCG
>JABXJV010000570.1 GCA_013375355.1 Candidatus Helarchaeota archaeon | reverse complement strand
TTTGCTCACTTTTTTCTTATTCATTCCAAAGATAAGTTGGAGGTGTCCAAAACTTGGAACTTCAAAACCAAGTGCTTTATGGAGTAATATCTGTTTTGGGGTGTTTGAAAGATGGTCGTCTCCCCTTATTATGTGTGTGATTTTCATATCTTGGTCATCTGAGACAGCCGCAATTTGGTAGGTAGGTGTATTGTCAGACCTTGATATTATAAAATCGTCAATTTCAGAATTATTTACTTTAATTTTGCCGTGAATAAGGTCATCATATTCGGTAATCCCTTCTAAAATAAAAAATCTTACTACCCTTGGCAGACCTTTTGATTCAAATTCCTCTTTTTGTTTTTCTGAGAGTCGAAGACAGGTTCTTGGATATTTGAAAGGTATTCCTCTTTTCTCAGTCTCTTTTCGCATTTTTGCCAGAAGTTCAGGACTGCAGTAACAATAATATGCTTTCTTCTCTTTCAAGAGTTTATGAACATTTTTATTGTGGTTTTTGATATTTTTAGATTGAAAAACTGGTTCTTCATCCCATTCTATTCCGAGCCATTTAAGATTACCAAATATCATTTGAGTGAATTCATCTTTTGAACGCTCTTTATCGGTATCTTCAATTCTTAAAAGAAATTTCCCTTTGTTTTTTCTGGCAAAAAGCCAGTTAAATATTGCTGTGCGAATCCCTCCAATATGCAGCGCTCCCGTTGGACTCGGTGCAAACCTCACTCTTATCTCTTGATTCATAATTTATCTAACCTTCTTAAGTCTTCTCTAACTGTATCTTTTCTCCTGAAATTTCAAATGATTCTTTGTTGATATTGAATTTAATACCCCCTATAACTCCAGCAATAATATTATATAATCCTGTAAAAAATATTGAAAAAATTGTTGAAACTATTGCATAAAAAAATGATAAAAACAAGATTAGAAAAATCCCTGCAAACCCGGTAAGTCTTATTGCCTCTTTTTCAAATTCGCCGATTTCAAAGGATTGGAGAAAATTCTGAAAAATACTAAGAATTACTAC
>JABXJV010000569.1 GCA_013375355.1 Candidatus Helarchaeota archaeon | reverse complement strand
TTTTGGTAAATCTCAGTAGAACAGACATTCCTGCTTGCCTTGTGGTCTGTCCCTCTCTTATTATGGTCAGACAGGAATGTTTGACCAACCATACTCTTTCACATTGTAAGAAAATATTTAATCCAAGTTATTCATCATTTTTTAGGTTCACGCACAAGATGTGAAGGATAAAAAATACCCTCACCCCCCCCATCTACAATTACTCTTTCAATATTTTCATCAGTAAAATAGAGAGTAATCCTTTCCCCACTGACTGTATTTGCACCTTTGGATTCCCCATCTTCAAACAAATAATAGATGCTTTCGGCATTCCTCTCTGCTACCATCTTTTCTATTTTATTTTCTCTCAGAAATATGTAAATATTTTTCCCCTTCAGTTCGTTATTATAACCAAGAGTATCAGCACTCATTGTTGCTACCGCATCCTCAATTACATCGAGTTTATATATATTTCTATCCTTTAAAAAAAGTTCAATTTGCTCCCCTTTAATATCACTGCCATCCTGAACTATAGTCGGGTTTTCTTTAAGAATAATCTTCTCTTCTCCATTTTTCATAATATATTCTGCAATATTACATCTTGCTTTCAAATTTTCTCTCGAAATCTCCACGTTCCTGGAAGCAATCACCTTTGAAAGTTTATTAAAAAATTCAAGTTTTTCTCCACTAACTGTCATTTCGGTATTCTTTTCCTTTAAAATCATCACAGGTTTTTCGGAAACTTCTATGAAATCTTCTTTTCCAAAATAATTTCCTTTTCCACCTGTTATAGTAATATTTTCATTAAAATTATTAAATACCAGATTATCGTAAGCATTTATATTTTCACTTTCCTCAAAGAATTCTGCCTTCTCACAGGTAAATGTCTGCACACTGTCGACATACTTCACATTACCTTCACAATAAGACCTGTTTTCATCTCTGTAATAAATTCCCCTGTCAGCAGTGAGGATTTTTTTATCTTTAATTAATTTTATTCCCTCATCAAAGTAAAATATTCTTTCATTATTATCGTATACGACTTTATCTGAAATAAGTTTCTTCATTCCATCATCAAATTGCACATTTCCCTCAAATATAAATCTATCCGTCTCTTGTAAAAATGTCCCCAAATCACTTTTTAACGTATAATTCTTCTGATAAAGAACCACATTCCCAACCAATTTCCTTATTGTTTGGCCATTTATAACTTCACTGGTAAAAACATCTGCACGGTATTTGAGAATATCATCAGTTTGTCCATAAACTCTGGAACTAAATATCCCAATAAGATTAAACACAATTAAAAGAATAATAAATGTCAATTTTTGAAAAAATATATCTATTTTTTTCATATTCTTAAACCGCAAATGTCTAAAAAAGCGTCATAAATAATTTAAATTATTATAAAACAATTTTTCTATCAGTAGTTCCAACTGGTTTAATTATCTTCCATTTTTTAATTTCCTGGTCGGATTCAAACCCGTAACCGTTAACTGTGTCATCCTTTGTATATATGGTAACAAATTTATCGGTATAAATTTTATTCTTATCTTTACCCCATTTCAATTCTTCTGATAACAAAACAATACCATTTTCGGAGACCGCCTTTACATTTCCTTTTGCGGTCATAAAATTTCCATTCTCCTCCACAAACCCACTATCAGAAGTAATCTTTGAAGTATGTATGCCTTCTTTGTCAAAAAAATCAACAACTACCGACTGGCCAAGTTCATATACCTTCTTGGAATCAAACTTTACCATATGTCCTGCTTTTACCTTTGCCTGCGAAATTCCCTCACTGGTCAAAATGAAATTGAAATCCCAGGTCTCCTGGTCAGGAGCATCTTTCGAGAATGTTCTATCAGAAAATTCTTCAAGAGAATTCCGTCCACAATTTAAAAATAATAGAATAATAAATGCAATAATCAACTGTTTTGTTAACATATATAAAAAAATTTGAATATCTCTAATTCATTCCCCGTTCATACGGGGAATGAATTAGAGATAATTATAAAGTTTTTTGGAACACCTTTTTTTCAAAAAAGGTGTCTAATTTCTTTTCAAATAAAGTAAGTTAACTCAATCCAGTTTCCAAAACATCATGAAGATGAATCATTCCTATGGGGACCATTTTTTCATCTACAACCGGCAGTTGCATTATGTCGAATTTTTTCATTTTATCCAGAGCAAATATTGCAAGATCCTCCTGTTTCACTATTTTGGGATTTCTTGCCATCATATCCGAAGCCTTCAAAGAATATAAATCC
>JABXJV010000568.1 GCA_013375355.1 Candidatus Helarchaeota archaeon | reverse complement strand
GTTAATTCATTTAAACCCAAAGCTCTTTTTGCAAAGTCAATTCGTGTAATTTCTGGTGCAGAAAGATTAACGGCACCAAGTGAAAGTATGAGTATATTATAAATGATTGCAGTAGTAATTGTTATTTTAGGGAAGTGTATAGAAAATAATTTAGAAAATGATTCTAAATTTGCCATCACATGCTTAAAATCTCTGGCAGAAAAACCTAAAGCAATTAATAATATTGCATTTGCAAATCGCATAAAGTAAAATAATGTTAAAGCTGTATTCGGTATATGATCATATTTATTCTCTAATAAGGATCTCCCTTTTTAAGCCAATTTTCCGCTATTTTCATGTATTTTTTTTGTTCAAATTGATTGATTTTAGTAAATATGCCAAAAATTGTATTGAAAAACGAATATACTGTATATACAGAGAATATCAATAAGGAGGAATTGGGATCTATAGTGCTATCAATAAATTTTTTAGATAGATTGATAAAATCCAGAAGGTATCGTGATCTTATTGATTCTTCAATCGGTAAAGAAAATACTGACCATATACTAAATTCTGTAAGACTTATGAAAAAATAATAAGCATAAATTTCAGGAAATTCTGATAGGTTTATTATTCCATCAGCTATTTCTAAAGCTGAATCTCTAAATTCTGAAGTTAATTCATTGAAATCTGCAAGCTCATCAATACGAATACTTTTTTCACCTATAAGTAAACTAAAGGCTCTATTTCCTAAAATTGCAATTTTTAATGAATCTATTACATTTCCTTTTTGATTAAATATTAATTTTGCTTTTTTGGTATAATCCATTGCAGATTCTAGAAGGGATACTCCTTTTTCTTCTTCAACTCCTGATATGTATTTTAAAAGATTGATAGAACCCAAAGTGGCATTTATCTTTTCATCGATTTTCAATTCTTTAAATGAATTGAGGGCTTTTTCAAAATTAGAAATAGATAATTGAAAGTGTTTTAAGACCTTTTCTTTATTTTTTTGGTAATCTGCAGCTATTTGATGTATCTCCCCCAACTTATAATATACTTCGCCTTGCATTTTCCTTACTTTATTATCAAAGCAAATTTTTTCCGCTTTTTTTAAAATTTCGATTTCTTTATCCCAGTTATAGTTCTGTTCTTCTTCTTCTGCTTGACGGAACAATTCATTGATTTGTTCTAGAATTTCTTTTTGTGACAAATTAGACATCTATTGAATTTTCTCTCTATAATGTAAATTCCATTTTAAAAGTTTTATTAATTTTAGAATCTTGAATTTGATATAATTAATTTATTTAATCATAAAAATTTTGAGAAATACTAAATTAATAGAGTATTAACACTAAATATTATTCAAAAAATTCTATAATATCTTGTAATGAGTTTTAATAGGAGTATGATTTCATAAGTTTTTTAAAATCTTCAGTATTTTTAACATTATCAAAATCATTATCTTTTAGAATATGCAAATTTGAGGGGGCAGATTTCTCCTTTAATGATTTTTCAAGCCATTCTAAGGCTTTTTCCTTTTCTCCTTTTACAGAATATACACATGCGATATTGTAAGTCGCCAAACCTTTGTATTTATTTTCAACTTTCTCAAAAATCCTAAGTGCATTATCAAGCAAATGCTGTGCCTCTTCGCCACTCTTAGTCTTTGCAAAGTTTTTAAATGCGATTCCCAATTTAGTAAGTATTTGGTAATTATCTGGATTAAATTTTAGAGCTTGTTCAAATTTTTCAATCGCTTGTTTGAATATATTATCAGCCTCCTCCCCACTTTTAATTTTAGCAAATTTTGAAAGGGTTTCTCCCCAATTAGCAAATGCTTGGTAAAAATTTGGTATTATTCCTAAAGCTTGTTGATATTTCTTCATGGCTAGTTTGAAATACCGCTCCGAATCTTCGCCACTTTTTTTCTCACCAAGTTCTGAAAAGACATTTCCCCAATTATTCAATGTAAAACTAAGATATTCTTTGGCTTCTTTTGAATCACTTGATAGAATCTCATCAAAAACATTATATAATTGATTGTATTTACCAGATACAAAAATATTTTTAATTTTACGAATAATTTCGTCTTCCTCAAGCTGTTTCTTTTTAGCAACTTCAATTTTCTCAATAGCTTCGCCTTTTTCAAAGAAACTAATTGCGGCATCTACCCATTTTTTGGTTTCTTTTGTTAAATCCACCAATTTTTCATCAATTGTAAATTCTTTTATAGATTTAATGGATTCTTTCAAATGGGAAAAAGGTGTTGAAATTATTTCAGGATTTTCTAAATTTAGTTCCCTTGCAAGTTGTAAAAAAAATGTGTCAGCAGTAAAATCTTTTACGTAATATCCGTATTTATTTAATGGAGTTAATATTTTTTTCAATACATGAGGTTTTGGTTCTTCATCTCTGTAACCTATCCAAAATAATTTATTATGAAAGACATTAGTTTCTGCTAATCGTTCAAAAACAGGATCTTGTTCTCCAGAATAGCCAATAACTAACCAACAACTATTTCTTACATCATGAAATACATTTTTTAATTTATTTGAATGTTTTTTTACTTCATCTTCAGTATGAAATAAAACAAAACCATCTCTTTGACCATGAAGATGAAAAACAGAAAGTTGAGCTGCTGCTCCGGGTACATATTCCTGGGAAGCTGCAAAATCATAAATTGCAGGATATAAATTAAATAGAGCCAAACTTCGAATAATAAGAGGATCAAAATTGACCGTAAAAATTCGATGAACATATCCTTTTTTGACTAAAGAACCAAGATACAAATGCGCCATATTAATTTTAGCTTGATCTATAAAAGAACCAATTAATTCACGTCTCTGTAAAGGTGTCAAGAGACTCATAAATTCACAATAATTCTGTTTTGTGGCATAATTTGCTGTGTGAGGAAACTGTTTTTTTATTATATTCATTAGTTCCTCACAAGCAGGAATACCTGCTGAAACAGATACACCAGCTCCAATTAATACACATGTATAATAACCTTCCTCTTTCGCCCACTTGATTTGTTCAGCAATAGTTTTTATATCAGCAGTATTATAATCCAATTTAAAACTTCCCAAATTAATTCCTAATTTAACTTCATTAGTTAATTATTTGCAAACTTTGTCGAATTTAATAATAATATATTATTTTGTTAAATCTAGAAAATTATTTCGTTATTGATTTCCTTGATTATTTATTTTATATTATATTAAAAAATTTAGAAAAAATCAACTAAATATAATCTAAATAAAAGTAATCTAAATTTTAATATTTAGAGAAAAAGAAAAAAATAAAAAGAAATTCTACTCTGGAACAAAAGATAAAAATACTTTAGGTCGTTCAGATTTATTTCCTCTTCTATCTACAAATTCTTCAGTGCCATCTTCGAAGTTTGCTTTTAATCGAGTGCCAAATTTTATTTTTTCAGGATTTAATTCATCAAACCCTTTAATATGGGAACTAATCGAAACCCCAACATCTAAGTCAATTGTTCCAAAAAGGTATGGTTTTTTCATGGAATATCCTTTTTTATTCATCAAAGTTGTTCCTACGTGAATTGCAGAGAACGTAGCTAATTTTCCTTTGCCTTCAACTTCTGTCCATTCTACATTTGATTTAAAACACTTTGAACAAATCGATTTAGGAGGAAGATCGATGTTTCCACAATCTTTACATTTTGTTCCCATCAGTTTTTTTTCATTAAGGAAATCAACATAACTTTGAACTGTAAATGGTTTTTCAGACATCATACAACCTCCTAAGTTTTATAAATGTTGATAACACAACTACCACCACTGCCTCCGACATTATGTGTCATAGCAATCTCTGGTCTATCTTTTAATTGTCTTGCACCTTCTGCTATTCCTCTCATTTGCTTAAAAATCTCGACCATTTGTGCAATACCAGATGCCCCAATAGGATGTCCCTTACTCTTGAGGCCACCACTGGTGTTTATTGGAAGTTTAGAATTTAATTCAGTAAGACCTTCTTCAACAGCTTTAGCGGCTTCACCTCTGGGGAAGAAACCTACATCTTCCATGGCTACAAGTTCTGCTATTGTGAAGCAATCATGAACTTCAGCGCATTGGATATCTTTAGGTCCAATTCCTGCCATTTGATAAGCTTCTTTAGAAGCGTGTACAGCAGCCCTTAGGGAATATCGCTCAGGACGAGTATGTAATGCGAGCGTATCGCTTCCTTGGCCAGTTCCAATAACATATACGGGTGTATCAGTCCATTGTTTTGCTTTTTCTTTAGTAGTTATAATACACATAGCAGCACCATCTGTAACTAATGAACAGTCATTGAGTCTTAAGGGATACGCAATCATAGGATTGGCAGATTTATCGTTTAAATAGTCCATTTCATCCTTCCATTCTGGAACAGGTTTTCCCTTGGCTTCCAATTTTTTTATTCTTTTTTGCATCATCTGTTTAATAGTCATTGGCATTTGCGCTTTGGGATTTAATGCCCCATTATTATGATTTTTAATTGCAACGAGGTGCATTTGTTCTTCGGTTGTTCCGAATTTAGCCATGTGTGCCGTGGCAATATTAGCATAAAGTCCTGGGAAAGTGGCACCATAGGGAAGTTCATAAACTAAGTCTGATGCAGCAGCTAATGTATCGGTCACTCCGGCAGTTGTTAAATCACACATTTTTTCGACTCCTCCAGATATCACTGTATCGTAAAAGCCACTAGCTACTGCTAGAATTCCTAGACGGAGTGCGACGCCGCCACTTACACATGCATCTTCAACACGCATTGCAGGTTTTGGAACCAAACCAATTAATTCCGCCATTAATGGTGCTAAATGCCCTTGACCTTCAAATAAATCTGATGAAAAATTTCCCAAGTATAAACATTCAACTTCCTCTTGTATATTGTTCATTTTGTCAATATTTCCGAGCATATCCTCATATGCTTCAAGCCACAAATCTCTTGAGGTGCGCATATTTTCTGGTTTACCATATTTTGAATAATTCCCGAATTTACACATACCTACAGCAACAATGGCAACTTCTCTTCCAAGTTTACCCATAATTCTTCAAACTCCTTCAGTTATTTTTTAATAATATTCAATTTAGTTTGTCATTTCAGAAAATAATTTTATGTTTCAAATTGAATATACAATTTAAAATAACCACTGAGAGCGGATTATTAAATTTTATTCTATATTACTAAACAATATTAATTTATACAATTAGTAATTTGGATATTTTGATGTCAAATCTTGTTTATTATGCAAAAACGGAACAAAGAAAGAAATTTGTCCATAAAATCTTGGAAATTTTTAAAAATCAGCTGAAAGGAAAAATTTTAATCAAGCCAAATCATGTATCACATGAAGTATATCCCACTACAACACATATCGAAACAATAGAGGCTGTAATTCAATTTTTAGAAAGTCAACGCTCCAATATTTTTGTTGGGGATGGATATGCTTCTGATCTTTCAAAAAGAAAAATGAAAAATACTCCAATACAATCTCTTTGTGATAAACTTAATGTTCCATTCATCGATTTTCATAAAGAAAAAATGGATGAATTAACAACAAAACGTGGTTTCAAAGTTAATATGTCAACTGTGCCATTTGACGAATTTGATTGTATTATTTCCCTTCCAGTCTTAAAATGTCATCTGGTTTGCACCATAACTGGTGCATTAAAGAATGTTGTTGGATATTTTGAAAGAAATGAAAGGTTTGATATGCATGCTGGTAAGATAAATATTCACAAACTGATAGCGGAAGCTAATTGGCTATTGTATAACTCTAAAATTCCCATATTTCATTTGACAATTATGGATGCGGTACAAACAATGATGGTGGCCAATGAGTTCCGCCATGGAGGAAAACCTTTCGATCTTGGTTACATTATAGCAGGCACAAATCCAGTTGCTTTAGACGTTTTTGGTTTTAAATTATTAAAAGAAAATACTCCAGCTTATCCTGATAAAGAATTTAATGACGTAAAACATCTTTTATACTCAATTGAATATGGTCTAGGAACAAAAGAATATGAACTCCAAGAACTAAACCTTTAAAAATAAAAATTTTTAATCGAAGAAATTAGGTTTTATTTTCTTATTATTTCCAGCTGAGTTTGAGTTTTTGCTGTTGAAAATTCAACAAGATTTTTTTGTGTTAGATTCAGTCTTTTTTCTGTATTTTTCACATATTCACTATTAATTTCAAATCCAATACAATTTCGGTTTAATTTTTTAGAAACCACCATAGTAGTACCTGACCCAAGAAAGGGATCTAATACAGTATCATATTCCTCACTACAAGCTTTCATTATTCTTTCAACTAATCTCTCGGGGTATTGAGCAGGATGAAAAT
>JABXJV010000567.1 GCA_013375355.1 Candidatus Helarchaeota archaeon | reverse complement strand
TCTCTTTATCTGTTATTTTTACTACTGACATTTTCAGAATATATTAGTAATCTTAAGTATAAAAATATACCCTAAAAGAATTTTCTTAGTTTTATTCTTTCTTTGTTTTTTTCGAAGAGATAATCTATTTTTAAGTTTTTATCGTAGTTTCTGATAAAATTTCAGCTAATTCCATAGCACTATTTGCAGCAAGCTCAGTGCCAATTCCATGACCCCCAGCCTCGCAACCAACAATATAGAGCCCTTTAATCGGCGTAACCTGTGATGGACGGCGCTCATGGATTTGTCTTACAGTCTGTGCAACTCCAATGATATTTCCACCTTCCCCAGCATACTGTTCTACAAGAGCTGGGGTGTCTGTTCGATACCACATAACATGACCTTTAATTTCGGGAAGACATTCTAATAATGATTCCATACATCCTTCACCCCATCTCTCATATTCTTTTTGACTTAATCCAGGTTTACAACCTGACCCAAAGAATATCAATTGCTTTCCCTTTGGAGCAAGAGCAGGGTCAAAATTGCTTGGGCTTGTTATCATACCCCCAAATTTCTCTGGAGGTTCTTTACCTCCTCTTTTAGGCAACATTTTGAATGCCTCTTTGAATGGGACAGGAATATACATTATCAGTTTCTGATCAGTAACAATTTTATCCAGAGCGACTTTTATTGCCATACAATGAGTAGCATACCTTAATTTTTTAATTCTTTCGACATAATCTGAGGGAAAATATTTCTCTCCTATTAGATTTAACGCGGTATTTTGGATGTCTGCATTGCTAATAATTAGATCGGATTCGAAATAGGATCCATCTTCTAATTCTACACCCTTAGCTTGTTCTTTTTCCACTACAATTTTCGATACTTTTGCATTCATTTGAACTTCCCCACCATATTTTTTAATTGCATCAGCATAAACAGCAGGTATTGCAATGCATCCGCCGATTGGATAAGCAGAAGATTTTGCTTTGGTCACCTGTTGAAAACATCGAATAAATTCTCCAGCAGAAGCAATAAAAGGATCTACACAAAAATATTGCATACAAATTTGGGCAGCAAACATTAATAACATAGGATTTTTTGAATATTTTGATACAAAATTTGCAAGTTTGGTATAATATAAATCTTCAATTTTATCCATAGGCATATTCATACAATCAGACCAGAATTTATTACCAGCTTCTTTTTCTTTCTTTTTAGCTTCTGAATCTACTTTTCCCTTTTTTTTACTACCAAGCATTCCACTCATTGTATCCCGAGAATAAACCTTTCGGTCACCGCAATAATTTAGAATCGGTCGTGGATTTCGAGCAATAACCCATTTTATCGCATTTGGCATTTCTATCATTCGGCAGACATCACCTAGATAACCATTTTCTCCTACACCAAAGAGGTGCACACCAAGATCTATCTTAAACCCTTTATGCTCGTAAGTTGTACAACGACCACCAATAATATTATTCTTATCAAATAGTTTTATCTTATACCCACTGTGAGCTAATAATGCGCCAATGGCAGTACCACCAACGCCACCGCCTACGATTAAAGCGTCAAATTTATCGGTATCTGACATTTTTCTAACACTTGATAAAATTTTGTAGATATTATTTTGAATTACTATTTATCTTTCATTATAAAAAATACATAGCCATAATAATCTGAATATTTTATAAAAAGATCTATCTCTTTCTGTGTTGAATCTAAAAGTGGTCTAAGTATTCTTATTAATCCAACGATTTATCTTCATATATCGTTTTCATCTAGAATCCCTATCTTCCCTTATGATATTACCAGATGAATATTTAACTCTCGGACGATTTTTCTTTATTTCGTTAGATGAAAGGATTAACTTTCCTTTTATTTCAAATTTTTCAAGAAGATCTTCAAAAAATTCACTTAAAAGCTCTTCATCTGAATAGAAAGTTACTTTTTTCACATTAAAGAATAGTTCTATAACCCTATATAAATATAGAGTTTCGGATGCAGTTCAATGAAAAAAGTTGCAAATAAATTAAGTTAAAATTCAACTTGTAAGAGTTCATAATAAATTACGGAGCGAATTCCTTCGCTAGTCAACCTATCTTGAACATTTTGTAAGTTCCAAGCCGCAGATTTAATGTTAGTGTATATCTGTTTTAATTCATTAACTAACCATTTAGGGTAATAATCGCTTGTAGGATGTTTTTCAGCGTATATCTTGTAGCGGTGCTTATTTGGGGCTTTTAACAAACAAAGAGAATAGTATGGAACCATTAAAATCATCCGATTATATGCTTTTCATAAAAGTAAAAAAAGAATGGATGGGAATTACTCCTGTCCTGCTCTGAACATGACAATGCGTTTTTTCTTTTTTTGACTTGGGCTAAATACTACTTCTCCGTTTAAAGCCATGTCTTCGTTTGTAAAAAGACATCTATCTTTTTTATTATCTACTTCAATTTGATTAGCAAATACAGATTTCAATTCCTTTTGTAAGGCTGATTTTAGGCCTGCACTGGGTTTTGGCTTTGGTTTATCTGTAAAATCTTCCAAATAGCTCTCAATTATTTTTTCATGAAGATTCTTATATGTCTCCGGTGAATCAAAAATTTCTACACCCACGATTTTTGCATCATTGTTTAGAACTACGACGCCTCTTTGATTATTTACTAATTTTGCCTTATCTAACAATCCCTTGGTTGTCTTTTTCGATTCTACTGCTATTTCTTCTAGTTTATCAGTGCTCTTTCCAGAATAGACTCCCTGATTTTTTAGCTTGTTCCTTGTACTGTTAACCTTACTCCATATCTTGTCCTGCCGCTGGTAATGATCCACATCAGTCATAATAGAGCAATATTTAATGTTTCTAGGTGAAGCAACGACAGATCCTTTGAATTTAGTTCCGCCTGAAATTGGTTTTGAAGCTTCACAACAATTACATGTGAGAGTTACTTTCTGATGAGACATTATGAAAGTTGTTTCGGCAAAAATTCGGTCCTGAGTTCCTGGGGATGATACTATTTGTCCCGCAAGAATTAAGACGTCTTTATCTCCTGTATTTTCTATTTTCAATTGATTAATATTTCCTGTATCAGTGAATTTCAAGACATTTGCCTTTAAGGCTTCTTCAAAGCAGATATAATCTCTTTCTACATTAGGATCATCAATAAGTGGAACAACATATCCTGCTCCTACTTCAATAACATCACCGAAATTTAGACCAGGGATTTCAGTCGCAAAATTATCCATTATTTCTTGATTAGTGCTTGACATTTAGACACTCGCCTCCATTTTAATTTTTAAATAATATTCGTAACTATAAGGTAAAAATCCCGCATCAAGAATCATGGATTCTAATAGTTTGCGAGATTTAACAAACCAGTCTAGAAACTGACCTACCTTATTAGTCGTAACTGGGAGATCTTTTCCATCTCTCCCTTTTTTAGCGGGTTCTCCCACTTCTATACTTACATTACTTGGCATTTACATGCGCCCTTTTGGTTTTATTATTTAATTCGATTGAGTTCATAAACTCTTGTTCATCCTCCTCAGTAAAATTGAGGTTTTTCTGGATTTTATCATAAATAAAATAACTTTTTACAAGAATTTTTATTCCATCTTTAATTATCTTTTTCTTATGTTTCGAAGTTCTATTTGATTTTTTAAATGGAATTTCAATTTCTTTACAATTCATCATGAGATTCCCCTTCATTATTGACTTTTCATCATCTTCTTGATTTTTCTTATATTTTCTAACATTTCTTTCTTTATATTTTCAGTTAATACTGGAGGTCTTGTTAGCTTGATTTTTTCCCGTTTATTAACTATAGGAGGTCTAGGCCTGTCACTTAATTGATTCTTATTAATAATTGATTCAATTGTTGGAGGAGGAGTTAATTGTTCAGTTTCTTGTACGATTTCAATTTGTGAAATGTTAGTCTCCCCTTGGGTAGGGTTGAATCCTTCCGTTAATTTTGAAATAAAATCTTTTTGTTTTTCCTCACGTTCGGATTTATTTTTGGTCAATCTTTCATATAATACGTTTGAAGAATTTTCTCGATAGTCAAATCCCTGCTCATCGAGTCGTGCTTCAATATTTTCTAAAGAATTTAAAAAATTTTCAATCGAAACAGATAATTCAGTTAATGTACTTTTAAAAGAATTGATTGATTCATAAAAAAAATTCGCTATATTCTTTAATACATCCTTTTCTGTCCCATTTTTATTCAAAACTAAACTTGACATTTTTTTATTTTCAACCTCTTTTTACTTAATTTGTAATATCTGTTACATGTAATATGTAATACCCTTAAGTCGTACTATTTAAATATTTTGTTTTGTGTAATAATATAAAAATGTTTACGACAAAATAAGTGATACATTTATTAGATCATTTTACTAATTCATTAATAGATAAAAAAATGCCAAAAAGATCCAAAAAGAAATCAAGTCAGTCCAAAATTGAAATAGAATCTGTTACTTTAGATAAAGATGAAGTATTAAAATTAATTAAGAAATCAGAAAAAGATCCTGAGGAGAAAAAGGGAATTTATGATGAAATTACGAAAGAATTAAAATCTACTTTTAGCCTTCCCAAATTTGGTTTGAAAGATAGAAAAATGAACGTCATGGCAAGGATTGATGAGGGGACTTCTAAAGTTTTGGATGCATTAGTTGCATTAGATCTTGTACCCTCAAGGTCTGCAGCGGCTGCCTATTTGATTGCAGAAGCAATTCGAAAAGATCAAGATAAATATTATAAAATCTTGGAAAGCTTCGATACTATTAAAAGTGCAAAGGAAAAAGCACAATACAGCTTTTATAAATCGCTACAAGATACTGAGGAAGAAGGACCAGAAGAAGAAATTGACTCTGAAGATAATTAAGGACGAAATATAGAAAAAATTTTTATAAAAACCTACTTTTAAATAAATATAATCTCGTTGAAATTTCCTATAAAGATTTGAAAAAGAGGATTCTATTGGATTTAATTTTTGAACTTCATGCCGATTTACCGAGAGAGGGACCAGGCAGTAACGAATTTACTCGTAAAGCTTTTTTAATGTTAAAAAATTTACCACAAGAACCTAAAATATTAGATATAGGTTGTGGTTCAGGTATGCAGACAATAGAGATAGCCAAATTGACGGAAGGGAAAATAATTGCATTAGATATTCATGAACCTTTTCTTAATAGATTAGAAAAACGAGCTATAAAAGAGGGAGTTTCTAAAAAAATAGAAGCTGTAAAAGGAACAATGCTTGCTATGGATTTTGAAGAAAATTCTTTTGATTTAATCTGGTCAGAAGGGGCATTATACTTTCTCGGCTTCGAAAAAGGCTTAAAAGAGATAAAACGGTTTTTAAAACAAGGTGGATATGTCGTTGTCTCCGAACTATGCTGGATAAAGAAAGATCCTCCAGAAGAAGTTAGAGATTTTTTTCAGACTGAATATCCTGGTATGCAATCAATTGAGCATAATAAAAAAGTGATAAATGACTCAAGTTATCAATTGTTAGGCTTTTTCATTCTTCCAAAATCTGCATGGTGGGATAATTATTATACTCCTCTTGAAAAAAGACTTAAAATTTTGCGAAAAAAATATAAGGATGATCCTGAAGCAAAAAAACTTTTGGATTCAACACAAGATGAGATAGATATCTTTAGAAAATATTCGGATTCTTATGGATATATTTTTTTTATAATGAAAGATAAATAATATTACAAGAATGGGATTAATTTAAAATTGGAGGTTTTGAAATAAGACCTAAAATTTATATAAAAGATGATGAGGAAAGGGTACTTTACGTAGATTATGTATCTTTAGTGAGTGAAGGGAGGTTTTTTTTAGAACGACACGGTTATTTTGCTGAAATTCCAAAAGAGTTGATATTAAAATATGAAACAGATAAAATCATTCTAAATATTCCTGATGTGCGTGCCTATAATATATTTGCATTAAAAATAGCAAGTATGGAAAAAGGAAAACAATATATTTCGGATTTTAGAGATGAAATCCCCTCGGGAACACATGAAGTTGTATATCATTTCGATTCAAATTATTCTACAAGTGGGTACTATTGCTCTAAGTGTTCCTTTCCTGAGAAAAATATTAATTATATTATTCAAACGGACTTAAAATATGTTTCTAAGCAAGATTTTGAAAGCAACGTTGGAAGCAGACCTCGTTATCATTTACACATGTTTTATGTAGAAATTAAGGAAAGCTTCGATACTATTAAAAGTGCAAAGGAAAAAGCACAATACAGCTTTTATAAATCGCTACAAGAGACTGATGAAGGAAAACCAGAAGAAAAAATTGACTCTGAAGATAATTAAGAACGAAATATAGAAAAAATTTTAATAAAGACCTACTTTTAACAAATATAATCTCGTTGAAATTTCTGATAAAGATTTGAAAAAGAGGATTCTATTGGATTTAATTTTTGAACTTCATACCGATTTACCGAGAGAGGGGCCAGGTAGTAACGAATTTACTCGTAAAGCTTTCTTAATGTTAAAAAATTTACCACAAGAACCCAAAATATTAGATATAGGTTGTGGTTCAGGTATGCAGACAATAGAGATAGCTAAATTG
>JABXJV010000566.1 GCA_013375355.1 Candidatus Helarchaeota archaeon | reverse complement strand
CTACAAGGTGGCTACCGATAAACCCAGCTCCGCCAGTCACAAGTATTCTACAATATTTACGAGCCACAGTTAAAGCCCTTCTATTTGCATGCAATCTGTTAAGTTTTCCCCGCGCGCGCAAATGTTCGGCTGCAGATACTCTATTTTCGTGCGTTATTACGCCGTGTCTAAATTTTTAATGAAATATTGTTAATTTCTTTTATAATCGTGCTACATGCACTTGGAAATATTATGAATAAATTCTTATGAATATTAAAAAATATTTATATATCTATGAATTTAATGTTATCATATTTTTTAAGATTATATTCATAAACTCCTTTATTTTTCCAGTATGAATTTGAGTATAGAACAACTTTCTTACCTAGTATTAATCCAGCAATAGCAACATGAAGTCGGTCTGTATAAATTATACTTGCTGACCAAATTCTACTCATAAAATTGTTAAATGTTCCGTTAATTGCGATATCTTCTATTTGAGCCTCGGGATACTTTTTAATCAATGTTTCTAATTCAGTGGGAGAGATTTTAGATTCCAAATCCTTTCTAAAGCAAAAAAGAGGCTTTTGTGGGTAAGGATTTGTAAATTCTATTAGATCAGAGGTATTTAAATATAAAGCTGAGTCAGGGGCTAATTCTACTTTGACTTTTTTTGGAAGATTTGCCCCTCTAAGGTATTCATAGCTATATTTTTCACGAGTGAATATTGTTAATGGTATTTTTATTCCTTTTAATTGTTCACCTAGCATCATACTTCTGAACCAACAGCTTTGAGGGGCTACAACAACATTTCGCGAATTTTTTAATAATTCAAGAAGAAATAAAACCCCATACCATATGTCGTTTAAATATCCACCTCCTCGTAGAATAACAAGATCATAATTAGAATAATCCACTTTTTTGTGTTTCCAAAAATAACGTATTACGGGGAGTTTATATTTCCTAAAATAACGCAGTGAAAGAAAAGAGCGTGAATCTCTAATATCTATATCGTATGATACATTCAGTTCGTCTAGTTTTTTAAAAAGACCTAATTTAATAAGGTAGTCTCCATGATTTCCACCACTCGGATCAACAAAACATAATTTTTTATCTTCAAAGTTATTAATGAGATCAATAAAACTATCCATAATCATGAAACTCCATGGGCGCGCGCATCATGAATAGATTGATAATAACAAGTGTAGAAGCGACTAACAACAGGCTCAGAGTTCACTTCAATTGTACTGGACAGATTAGGAGATTTTTCAAAAAAAACGTTTTTTTTGCAGAATACGACACTTCTATTGAAGGAATCCCAGAAGCTATCT